>JBCBZU010000099.1:0-6814 GCA_039815165.1 Pseudomonadota bacterium | reverse complement strand
TGTAAGCCAAAATCAGCAAAAATGCACAGGTCGAAAATATCATTGCGACTGATTTTTTATCCCATCTTGAATTCAATGCTATAAGCAGCATCAAGAAAAACATGGTCCAGGTAGCATCTGTTTTTGTAAAAAGAACTGCTGTGCAGCTTGTCAAAAAACCTAAGGCTAATACAGTATTAAGCCAAGCGCTATTTTTTCTTTTTCCATGAAAACCATAAACGATAAAAAATAAGCAAAGACACATATGTAAGGTATAAATAACACCAGCTTTATTAATATCCTGGACGGAAAACCCCTGTAATCTGCCCCCGGGGGTGCCGCATTCGTTTAAAAAGAAGCACAATAATGAAATTAGAGCAGAAATAAATCCAACGACAAATAAAGATTGCAATAAGCGTCTGGAAAAGCTTTGATAGCGTTTGCAAATTAATATCATGGCCAGCAGAAAAAATAAAATGTAAAACAGTTTTTTAAAATGAAAAATAGGGGTTTTTATCAAATATTCTTGTTGTTCAGAAAAATTTTCCTGTATAAAACTTTCTTGTAACCAAAAAAAACTGATAAAAAGATAGGTGGGCAACAGCATCAAAAGCCATAGGTATTTATCTTTAAAATAATCTTTTTCAAAACTAAAAACCAACAAAAGCATGGGTAATAAAATCAGAATATAATAAACTCTGGTAATATCTCCACCGTCGGAAAAAATATATATTCCCAAGTAAAAGAGAATGAGGCCAAAATAAATAACCCGGTAAAAAACAATATTGACTCGTTCTTTTAAAGGCAGTAAAGCAGGTAAGTTATCGTTCATATTCATGTGACTTAACTAAGTTATGGATAAGGTTGAGATACTGCTGGATGATGATATGTTTGCTGTATTTGTTTTGATATTCAGCTTTACCGTTTTTCTGGATAGAGTAGGCAAAATCTTTAGAGGCTATTAATTCATTAATTGCATCTGCAAGTTGTTTGTCGTCGTCAATATCCACCAACAAGCCATTTTGCCGGTGAGCAATTAACTCGCCTGGCCCTTGGGAACGCGCGGCAATAATAGGACATTGATTGTACCAGGACTCAGGAATAATACTCCCTAAGCCTTCGTGGCGCGAGGGGCAAATAAATATATCGGCCGTGCACATTAGCGCATTAATATCGTTGCGCCAGCCAAGAAAGCGCAGGCGATCAACAATTTTTAATTCTTTGGCTTGCTGCTCTAAAGCATTGCGTTCGGGGCCTTCCCCGGCAAGCCACAGTATTGCATTGGGAACGTCGACTAAAGCGCGTAGCAAAATATCAAAGCCTTTATTGCGATGCAGACGGCCAGCAGCCAATAGTAAAGGTTGGTCAGCAGGGCTGTTAAAACTATCTCGTGGCAACGGTTGCGCAATGGTTTCGTCAATAAAGTTAGGGATATGAAATACCCTATCGGCAGGAAACCCGCCATCAATCATATGCCGACAAATACCTTGAGTGATGCCTATCCAATAATCGCAATGGCGATAGTATTTCAAATCATAGTAATGACCGAGACGAGCAACCAGCGCATAGTCACCCTTTGGAGTTAAATAGCTGGCACGATTCATATAGGTGATCACTATATCCGCCTGCCATTTTTGTAGCGCCCGACGGTAGCGATAATTCCCGAGAATATCCAGTTTTCCACCTAAGCGGTGTAGGCAGGTGTCAACACCGGCTTGTTGCAAGTGGTGCTCACGATGCTCATTAGGCCGGGTAAATGCCCGCTGCTCTATTTGACCAGCTTCCGCCAGGGCACATACCAAACGGGTATAAAAATTTTCGGCTCCGCCAAAGGCAGCCCCTGCCAGTACTTGAGCGACTTTCGGTAATGTTATACTGTCGTCCACTACAGCGGTTCCTCCCTTTTATCCTTTTTTAACCAACCGTGATAGCCCCGGCTATTGTTTTGTTTCTGCACAAGCAAATTATCAATTTCCAGGTATATCTCAGAGGCTTTTTTCAGTGCGCGAGCGGCACCCATTGAATACATCTTATAGTACAGAAAAGCCAGGCCAGACCAACCGAGACCGTCGACAACCACCAGCCGCTTGACCTCATTGTTGCCGGGGCCGATATTTTGCTGTACCACAATATTGTGCAGCAGTAATTTTTTGGAGGGCATTGCCAATCTGGACCACTCTTTCACAAAGCGATCTAAAGCTGACATAAGGCTCTGAGTTTTACCAAAATCCCATATATATTGCTTAAGCGTTAATGAAATCCTATTATCAGAATTGGTGATCAGTTCAGAACAAAGACCTGGACCAAAATTAGTAGCGAGCATTCCATAACAATAGGGGATAAGACCATAGGCATCGTCTCCTATATATCGATCAATTTTGTGCATTGCTTTTATCTCATTGGTGTTCTCATCAAAGCGGGATAGTGGCTTCAAGTTGCTCGGAAAAGTTTTACTCTTCCGCCTTAATGCGGGCGTTCGTTCGGGTCTGGCGACTTTAATGCAGCGGTCATCATGCTGTGGATGAAAAAAACAAAGCCGGTTCCCGCCTTGTGCAAAAGCATTATCTGCTTTACCGAGGTCAATCATATTTATTCGCTGCCCTCAAGCCAGACATAGCGATGCGAGCAGGGCAGTTTCATGCTTTGCTCAACGATATACTGCGCATATAAAGTGGAATTTATTTCACGGTGAAAGAATTCTCGCGCTCGGCTAGCCCAGTATCGGCGTTTAGCATCATCTGAGTGGAATTCTTCAATCAGCGTTTTTAAATTTTTTTCATCCTTGAAATAAACAATACTTTCATCGGGAAAAAGTCGCGCAAAGTTAGATGATTGGTGGGTAAAGGTTAACAAACCATTGCCCGCCAATTGTGCCATGCGAGCTGAGGAATACCAGTCAAACCCCTCCTGACGATTAAGATTTAAACCCATCTTGGATGATGCCAGGGCACGATCATAATCCCGCCCCCATACTGATGGCTGTCCACAACTGCCCGGCGTTGAGAAAACGATGCTTTTATTGAGTTTATTTTTAAGATAGTGGGTAATTTCACCTCTTGAGGTGTAGCGTGTTTCTTTACTGCAAAAGATCAGATCAACCGGCAGATTTTGCTGCTGCGATATATCCTCTGTCTCAATAGAAGAGTCAACTGGATTTGGCATATGAAACACGCTTGCTCTTTTATTGCCAAACTGTGCCAGTTCCTTCAAGCCGGTGGACACAAACATAGCATCCACAACCTTACAGCGGGCATGAATTTTTTTTACATTGTCGGGCACAAAAAGAGGATCATTATTGCACCCGGCGATAACGCAATCCGGCCTCATGTCGCGGACGGCAATCAGGGTCTGGTTGCTAATAATGTCGCAGTGTCCAACAATCACTAACTCCGGCTCAAACGCTTCGACCGTTTGCAGCAGCCTGTTATTGGCCTTATGTTTACCCAGCGCCCGAATACCAAGCGGCGCTTCAAAGGCAGCCACATCACGATCACTAAATGCCTGTACACGGTGACCATTGCGTATTAAGCCAAAATACAGCTTTTGTGCCCAACTGACGCGATTGTGGCCGTATTTTCTTAACTGCTGATGGGCAAGGTGAAGTATTCTCATAGTGATTGGCTAATCATTCAAGGCGCGCTGGTAGATGTCGAGAGTTTTTTGTGCCTGGTGATCAAGGGTAAATAGCTTGGATAACTGAACACTGCTTGAGCGTTGACATAAGGCCCTGATTTTGTCTGCCGCTTGTTGATAATCAGACGGCTTGATTAAACCCTCAGTAAAACATGCTCTTAATGATTCACTGGGGCCGCCGGTATCGTAGGCCACCACCGGAATGCCGCATGCGAGGGCTTCAATCACTGTGCGCCCAAACGGCTCCGGTCTAAGGGAAAAGTTACAGACAACTTTCGATAGGGCATATACATTTTCCACATCGGGCACCGCATCGATAAAGCGGATTTTATGATTGATACCTAGCTGATCTGCGAGCCTTTGTAGTTCAGCCAGGTAATGCTCTTTTTGGGGATCGACATGGCCTGCTATAAGGCCGACTATTTTATCGTCGTTTTTTAATAAGGCCATTATTGTTAAAAAGTCTTTGTGGCCCTTCCACACGGTTAACCGCCCGGGAAACAATACAATATTTTTTCCCGCAAGCTCAGTATGCTGAGCAAAAAAAGCCATTTTCCACTCATCGTTAGCCTGTACAGCGGAATGAAAAATACCGGTATCAACGCCACGATGCACAATTGAGACTTTCTGTTTATCCACTCGAGGATAGCTATCCACAATATAATCGTAAACGCATTGGGAGATGGCAATGACCTGATCGCCACATGCCATTATTTCACTGTAGCGATTTTTGGAATATAAACCGTGAAATGTGCTGATCAATGCCGGGCGCTGTGATCTCGGCTTGCGGCCCACAGCCAGCCAAACCAGCCATGCGGGTAGGCGAGAGCGAACATGGATAATATCCGCCTCCAGGTTAAGCAGTAATTTGCTTAAAGGGATGACGTGGCGTAGCGAAAAAAGGTTTTTTTTGTGAACGGGAAAAGCAATATGCCGACTACCTTGCTGTTCGAGCTGCGATGCCAGAGAGCCCCCCGCAGAGATGACCATCGACTGATGGCCCTGGTCCACCAGGTAGCGAGCGAACTCCACCGTGCCTCTTTCGACACCCCCAGAATTTAATGCTGGCAATACCTGGACAATTTTCACGGGAGCAGGAGTCTATTCTTGCAATGAGTCAACGACAGTGACTAAGCCAATGCTTATGCTTGGCGCTACGCCCGTGCACCACATCAAAATACAGGGATTGCAGTTTTTCAGTAATGGGGCCGCGGCGGCCTTCACCAATTGGGCGATTATCCACCTCGCGAATAGGGGTGACTTCGGCAGCGGTTCCGGTAAAGAAAACCTCATCGGCAATATACACTTCGTCACGGGTGATACGCTTTTCAACAATGTCGTAACCCAGTTCTTTGGCAAGGATAAAAATGGTATTACGGGTAATCCCATCCAGTGCAGAGGTTAAATCCGGGGTAAATAGCCTGCCCTCGCGGACAATAAAAATATTTTCACCGCTGCCCTCGGCGACATAACCGTCAACATCCAGCAGCATGGCTTCGTCATAGCCGTCCTGCAAGGCTTCCTGAAGGGCCAACATGGAGTTCATATAGTTACCATTTGCCTTGGCTTTACACATGCTCACGTTGACGTGGTGGCGGGAATAGGAAGAGGTTTTAATGCGAATACCCTTGGTCATATTCTCTTCGCCCAGGTAGGCGCCCCATTCCCAAGCGGCGATCATCACATGAGTTTTTAAACCATCGGCGCGTAAACCCATAGCCTCTGAACCATAGAAACACATGGGCCGAAGGTAGGCGCTGTTAAGGCCGTTTTCAGCCACCACTTGTTTCTGGGTCTCAATCAGTGCTTGTTTTGAGAAGGGCATTTTCATATTCAAAATTTTGGCTGAGTTAAACAGTCTGTCAGTGTGTTCCTGTAAGCGAAAAATAGCCGCGCCGTCATCGGTTTGATAGGCGCGCACGCCTTCGAACACACCCATACCGTAATGAAGTGTATGGGTGAGCACATGGGTTTTTGCCTCGCGCCAAGGAACCATTTCACCATCGAGCCATATAAGGCCATCACGATCGGCAAAGGACATAGTGTTCTCCTGTTTTTTCGGGTGTCGATATTTTCGGCATCAGCCGCAATCAGTATTCATAAATAAACGATGCCAAATCGTCTCGATTTGTTTACGCTCATTGACGAACAGATTATTGTCAATAAGAGATGATCGCTGCTGAAGTGCCAGGCGATGACCATATTTGCGGTAGGATTGGTAAATCTCTATCAATTGGCCGGCCTGTAAATGATCCAGGTAGGCATGGTTTTGCAAACTGTCGAGGATGCGGATGTTGTCCGTCCACTCGGCAATAGCGGGCTGCTGATAGCTCCACGCTAAAACTGCGTATTGAACCATAAATTCAATATCAACGATACCTCCAGCGCCTTGTTTCAAATGGAACCGGCCTTGTTTTTGCAAATGCTGGTTGGATTTTGTGGTGTCGTCAGAATGATTGCGCATTTTTTCGCGCATTTTAATCACGGCTTGCTTAAGCGCATATTCATCTCTCTTGAGGGTGAGCACATCAAGGCGCAATTGTCTAAAGCGCTGCGTCAGCGACTGATCCCCGGCAACGGGGCGCGCACGGACCAGGGCCTGGTGCTCCCATATCCAGGCATCCTTTTTTTGATAACGCGCGTAGGCCGCAAACGAGGACACCAATAAACCCGAACTGCCCGAAGGGCGCAGGCGCATATCCACCTTGTACAATTGCCCTGATAGCGAGCGCACATTCATCAAGTGAATCATCTTTTGGCCCAGGCGAGTGTAGAATGTTTGATTGTTTAGTGGCTTTTGCCCGTCGGTCATTCCCTGTAAATCGGCATCATAGATAAAGACCAGATCCAAATCTGAGCGGTAGCTCATTTCAATCCCCCCCAACTTGCCATAACCGAGCACCAGAAACCTTGGCGCGGCATCAGTGGCGCCTGCCGGGTAACCGTGACGAGCGGTTAGGTCACGCCAGACCAGTTGCAAGACCTGCTCGAGGATGACTTCCGCGGTGAAGGTCAAGTGATCGCTGGCCTTCATTAACGGCAGTGTATCGTCTATCTCACATGCGGCCACATGGAGGTTATGGGCCAGGCGAAAATAGCGCAGTACCTCCACATGGGTCTCAATATCACTGGGGGCGAGTCGCAGCAGGCCTTGCCGCAGCTCATCTCGCAAAGCATCTTTGGACTGAACCGAGTACAGATT
>JBCBZU010000087.1:0-7247 GCA_039815165.1 Pseudomonadota bacterium | reverse complement strand
TGGCAGGACATCCTTGTCCTGCGTTATTAACGCGACAATTAAAATTGCCGCGTTAATATTAACCTGGCAATCAAATAGTTCGTCCTGAACTATTTGATTGACGCCATTGAAAATTGGCGCAACTGTGCGACGCTGCTTGATTTTCAATGGCTTACACCGGCTATGCCGATGGCAGGACATCCTTGTCCTGTGTTATTAACGCGACAATTAAAATTGCCGGGTTACTACCCAGTTTAGAGAAAAGAATACACTGTCGGTTCAAACCTTCGGAGGCAGGAGCCGACATAGAGTGTACAAGGACGCATTCACAGCGTGTTTGAAATGACAGTGTATTCTTTAAGAGTTACGGACCAGTCCAAGAATGCGTTTGGTGTTTGATACCATTGCGGATTATTTTCAAGAGCAGGTAAGCGAATAGCCAGTCAACAAGAGCCAGTCGTCAGGAAAGCCGGGCGCAAATCCAAGTGTAAAGCCAAGGCAACAGCGCTTTCATTGAATTCAATCAAGGCTGATTTTTTTGAAAATGCCATGGTTTTTGAAAATACTATGGATTTGCTCGCTGTTTACGCGCATCAATAAAACTCTTGATAAAACAGACAAGTGCCAACACGGTACTCGCCATTAACAGGCCCACCCTAAAAATGGCAAAGGCATCGCCGCGCCCAATGGCGCCTTTAAGGGGCATAAACAGTGCGATAAAGACAATAAGGGTAAGTAAAACCGCAATATGGGCAACGATTTTGTTTTCTGCTTTCACCCCTGGGTAACATGCAAGCAGTACCACACCAAAGGTGGCCGGTATGAGAGCGGTAAAGGACGGACTATTGGATAAAAAGTAACCGAGGGCTGGTAAAACGATCAGTAAAATAGCGTTGATCATACTCGCTGTATGCGCTTTCATAGTATCCTCTTTGATAATGAGTAGGAAATGGATATTTGTGAATCCACAAACAATAACCAGGCAACTGTACCACAGACTGAAAACAGTGAGGCAATATGACTATACCCAAAGGTGACTTAGCGCGGGTGATTAATCATATGAACGAGGATCATGGCGATGCCCTGGTGCTTTATGCTCAGGCCTTCGCCAAGCGTAAAGATGTGGCTGCTGCAAAGATGATTGACCTAAGGGAAAATGCCCTTGTATTGGAGCTTGCCGATGGCGAGCATTTATCTGTGGCCTTAAGCAGCCCCGTGCGCTCTGCACAAGATGCGCATCAGGTGCTTGTCCACATGGTAAAACAAGGCCGACGTTTATTGGCAAAGGCGGCGGATGAAGTAGCCAAAGGGCCATGAGTATGCATCTGGAATGACGCACTACATAGCCCGTTCTTAGCCCACTAATTTAATGGCATCGATTGCTTCTTCATCAACAGCGAGGTGGTCCCGGACCCGCTTGCCTTTATCTTTAATGCGAGCCTCACATTCAAGCGGGTAAGCGGCAATAATGGAGGCCATTTCGGCATCTAAAGTCTCACCAATGCCTGGCTTGTCATTGATAATGACTTGTTTCAGATAGGCCAGTCCACCTTTAAGATTGTCCAACCATTGAGACATATTTTGTAAACGATCCGAAGTCTGGATATAAAACAATAAGAAACGATCCACATATTGAATTAGAGTTGCGTCATCTAAACCGCCTGCAATCAAATCGCCATAATGTGGGTGTATGCCGTCGCTACCGCAGACATAGCGGATATATAAGTCCCAACCGGTCTCGGTGGCAATCAAGTTCAGGTCTTTAGTTTGGGCCTGCGCACATTCACGGCTACCGCTGGAAACTGCAAATAACAATTTATGGGTAGAGTGTAATCCTTTATAGCGGTCTTCAATATAACGGGCTAAATCGACACTGTTATCAACACCATCACTTACACAACACTCAAGACTACGCACCGACTTGCCGCAGGCGTGATCAACTTCAAAACCGGCATTAATTAGTTTGCGCCAAATAGCCGGTAGTTCATGTCGCTGAGCGCCAAATAAATCGATATCTTGACCATCGGTAATCTCGGTATAGAGATCAAATTCCTTGGCTACCTCACCCAGCACAATCAATTTTTCGGGTGTAATTTCTCCGTTGGCCACACGGGGCACAACAGAATAAGTGCCATCTTCCTGCCTATGCCCCAAGTTACTATCATTGGTGTGTAGCGAACCAATAGATTCGTATTTTAAAACATATTTACTCCAGCAAGAGGCGAGAATAGATCCAATCGTCGACTTACAAAGCTCACACCCGTGACCTTTGCCGTGGCTTTCAAGTAATGTATCAAAGCGTGTTATTTTTTTTTCGCGGATAATCTCGGTTAACTCTTGCCGATTATAGGCAAAGTGTTCGCAGAGATTATTATCCTCGGTATTCACCTCGGTCCCTAATTTTGCCAGTTCGCGGTCCAACAGTTGTTTAGTCAGGGCCGTACAGCCACCACAACCGGTTGACGCCTGAGTCACCTGCTTAATGGCGTCCATAGTGGTCGCACCGTTTTGAATAGAGCTGCACAAGTCACCTTTGCTCACGGCGTAACATGAACAAACAGTGGCCGCATCCGGCAGCGCATCAGCATCCAAACCAACAGCGACTTCTCTATCGACTCCAGGAAGAATAAAAGCTTCCGGAGAGTCGGGAAGATCAAGCGCATTGAGCATATACTGAAGTAAAGTATCGTAATCGCTACAGTCACCGACTAATACTGCACCCAATAATTTTTTGTTGTCAGCAGAAACAGTGATACTTTTATAGACCTGGGCATTGTCGTCGCAGTAAGAATAACGCTGTGCCGTTTCTCCACGGGCGTGAGCATCACCAATACTACCCACATCCACCCCGAGTAATTTTAATCGGGTACTCATATCCGCGCCCGAGAAAAACACTTTGTCTTGGCTCAACTGTGATACGGCGGCTTCTGCCATGCGATAGCCAGGTGCCGCCAGACCGTAAATAAAATTGTTTAGGGCGGCACATTCACCAATGGCGTAAATATCCGGATCACTGCTGCGGCAGCAATCGTCAATGGCGATACCGCCGCGCTCACCGATTTGCAGGCCCGCCTCTTTGGCAAGCTGGTCGTAGGGGCGAATACCCGCAGAGAAAACAATCATGTCCGTTTCTAGGTAGGTATCATCGGCAAATTCCATACGCAGTCGATGGTTCTCACCTTTAATAATTTGAGTAGTGGCTTTACTGGTATGTACATAAACCCCCAAACCCTCGATTTTACGGCGCAAAATCTTACTGCCACCCTCGTCGAGCTGCACGCCCATCAGACCGGGCGCAAACTCCACAACATGAGTCTGCAAACCGAGATTTTTGAGTGCGTTAGCGCACTCAAGGCCGAGTAAGCCACCCCCCACAACCACCGCTTTTTTCACGCCTTGGGCGGACGCTTTAATCTCAGCTAAGTCATCAATGGTGCGATAGGCTAAGCAGTGATCCTGATCATGGCCGGGAATCGGTGGAATAAAAGGGTAAGAACCGGTTGCGAGAACCAGGGTGTCATAAACAAAACTCTGCCCCCCCTCGGTAATGACCCGTTTATTGTCGCGATCAATCACCGTCACAAAATCACCGAAGTGAGCATTTACATTCAATTTACCATAGTGTTCGCGGGTGGTCATGGCCAAATCTTCGGGGCTTTTGCCATCAAACACTGCGGACAGATGTACACGATCATAGGCTGGGTGAGGTTCTCCCCCAATAACCGTAATCGCTACATTAAGGTCGGTATTGGCGAGTGTTTCTACGTAGTGATGGCCAACCATTCCATTGCCGACGACGACGATGCGTTGTTTGCTCATACTATGCCTCAGAGTAAATTAAATAATGCTCTGCAAATATTGATTGTCAATTTGGATGTGACACTCTTGAGCGCACTCTTGAGCGAATTAATTAGCAAATTTAATGCCACTAAATGATCCTTTCACACGATGAGCAAATATCTTCATATATTTCAAAAGCTTAAAACGTTATTGATACAGGGCGTAAGCGAAAGTGGGGGATCCGGGGCAACTATCTTGCACCAAAGAAAATCAAAAAAAGGGCGTTTATAGATCAACCATTGAAAATTTAGGGTTATTGCTGTGGCTTGGGGGTGCACTATCGATTAAAAAGCCCTTAAGTGGTGCAAAAAAATATTTGCAGAGTGGTGGAAGAGCCGAAAGTTGTTATTTCTCAAAAGCTTAGATGTTTTGAAAAGTTGGTTTGGATATTGCTAAATCAAGTTATTAGGACATTGAGCCAAGCACAGTAAGTGCCCAGGCTATTCGCTCAACACGCGGTGTTTACTAACTGTTTATTAACTATTTACTAATATATGCAACTACTTACGAGGCCAACTGTATTTTGGATGACCTCATCCTGTCGATATAGGCTGTACCAAGCTGGTTTTGGCGCTTTTTATCTCAGGTTTTTGCTTTGATGCACGGCAAACTGCGCGGATAAATTTTTCACATTTTACTAATCTATTATTGCTATAAGACTAAGGAGATAAAGTGCTCAAAGGCACGCAACAACCCGCTACAAGCGCCCCCGATACCGATGGCTGGATTAAATCCACTTGCCCATACTGTGGCGTGGGCTGCGGTATAGAAGCACGTGTAGAAGACGGGCATATGCTTGTGCGGGGCGATCAATCCCACCCCGCCAATTACGGCCGTTTATGCTCTAAAGGTTTGGCTCTTGGGGAGACGGTGATCAATGATGGCCGTTTATTGGAACCCTCCATAAACGGCGAGCCGGTCCCATGGGATACCGCACTAGACCATGTGGCAAAAGCGTTTCAAGACAGTATTCGCCGCCATGGTCCCGATTCTGTGGCCTTATATGTATCCGGCCAATTGCTGACAGAAGACTACTATGTTGCCAACAAGCTGGTTAAAGGCTATATCGGCACGGGTAATATCGATACCAATTCGCGCCTGTGTATGTCTTCCAGCGTGGCTGGTCACAAGCGCGCTTTTGGCTCAGACACTGTGCCCAACTGCTATCAAGATTTTGAACAAGCGGACATGGTGGTTCTGGTGGGCTCTAACCTGGCCTGGTGCCACCCCGTGCTCTACCAACGCTTAAAGGCGGCAAAACAACAGCGACCAGAGCTCAGCATTGTGGTAGTTGACCCCAGAGTAACCGATAGCGTCGAACTGGCCGATTTACACCTGGCCATTCAACCCGGTACAGATGTCGCTTTGTTTAATGGCCTGTTAAATTACCTGGCAGAAAATGACTACCTGAATCACGCTTATACAGAACAACATACCCGAGGCCTTGCCGATGCACTTGCCTCTGCCCGACAAGATACCGGTAAAGACGGTGCAGATTTTACCCTTATTTCCACAGTTACAGGTGTCCCTGTTGAGCATCTGCAGCGCTTTTATAAACACTTTGCCACTACCGAAAAAGTACTGACAGTTTATTCGCAAGGCGTTAATCAAAGCAGTGCAGGTGTTGATAAGGTCAATAGCATTATCAACTGTCACCTGTGCACAGGGCGTATCGGCAAAATCGGCAGTGGCCCCTTTTCAGTGACAGGCCAGCCCAATGCCATGGGTGGGCGCGAAGTCGGTGGTCTCGCCAATATGCTCGCTGCGCATATGGAGTTTGGCAACAAAGAGCACCAGCAAATCGTCAAGGCGTTTTGGCAGGTCGATACCATCGCTGAAAAACCAGGGCTAAAAGCAGTTGACCTTTTTGACGCCGTTGACGCCGGAAAAATCAAAGTCATTTGGATTATGGCGACCAACCCGGTGGTCAGTATGCCCGATGCAGATAAAGTCAAACGCGCCTTGGAAAAATGCCCTTTGGTCGTGGTGTCCGACTGTATTGCCGATACCGATACCGTCCGCTGTGCCGATATAGTATTACCGGCGATGGGCTGGGCAGAAAAATCCGGCACCGTCACCAATTCAGAAAGGCGCATCTCCCGCCAGCGCCAGCTAATCGCCAGCTCCGGTCAGGCTAAGGCGGACTGGTGGATTATTTGTCAAGTGGCGCTGCGCATGGGCTATGCAGGCTTTAACTTTAACGCTGCGGCAGATGTGTTTCGCGAGTATGCGCAGATGACCGGTTTTCATAATCAAGGCCGCCGGGATTTGGATATCAGCCCCCTGGCAAAATTGACTAACGACGGCTACGATCAGCTCGCGCCACAGCAGTGGCCCATTAAACAGCAGCCTGTTAAAACACAGTTATCGCCAGCCGTTGATCAGATGCCGGAGCAAAAGCGTTTTTTTGCAGAAGGTCAGTTTTATACCGCTAATGGCAAGGCAAATCTTGTACCTGTCAGCTATCGCCCACCAATGACACAAGCCAGTCGCCAGTACCCAATGGCGCTCAATACCGGGCGTATTCGCGACCAGTGGCACACCATGACGCGGACTGGGCTGGCCCCCAAACTCGGCGCACACAAACCCGAGCCCTACGTGCAAATAAACCCCCAAGATGCCCGCAGTTTTCAATTGCAAAACGGCGCTATCGCGCAATTAAACAGCAAGTGGGGCCAAGCCAAAGCGCGGGTAGTGATTACCGCAGATATCAAACCCGGGCAACTGTTTATGCCGATGCACTGGACAGCCGTTGATTCCAGTGAAGGCCGGGTATGCACCTTGATTAGCCCGGATGTTGACCCCATTTCCGGTCAACCCGAATCCAAGTTTACCCCGGTTGCCATTCAGCCTTGGGTTTACCAGGAACAAGCCATTCTCATTAGCCGTGATGCAATTGCAGTCTCCAAGTTTGATTACTGGGTAAAACGTAAAATTGAAGGTGGCTTTTGCTACTACCTTGCCAACCACCAGGATAAACCGCTACTGGTTCAGCACTTAAAAAGCCTGCCGGCCTTTACTAAAAAAGGCGAGTGCATAGCATTTGAGAATAAAAATAATGGCAGCTACCGCGCAGCGAACATGCTTAATGGTGAATTACTGGGCGCATATATCGTCGCAAGAGCAAGCAATGCCAGTCCTCTGGATGCAAGCCAATACGCCTGGCTGGATACCCTGCTCGCCCGCGAGTTAAGCACCGATATTCAACGGTCCATATTGAGCGGCCAGGCGGCTGACTCGCTGGTCTCAGGCAAGCAAATTTGTGCCTGCAAACAAGTGGGGGAATACACCATTCGCGATGCCATTCAACAACAAGCGTGTAACAGCGTTGCCGCAGTAAGTGCTTGCACCCAGGCCGGAACAGGCTGTGGTTCCTGTGTGCCGGAAATCAAACAATTGATTGGAATGTATGCTGAGCGTGACTTAAC
>JBCBZU010000004.1:0-16536 GCA_039815165.1 Pseudomonadota bacterium | reverse complement strand
TGAAAATTTGGGCGGGCGTGGGCTTGTGCCGATCATATCGTTAATCACCAACACTTGTGAGTCCGTATCAGGGCCAGCGCCAATGCCAATGGTAAACAGATTGGTTTGCTCAATAATGGCTTTGCTCAATGATGAAGGTACACATTCAAGTACCACTAAATCTGCTCCAGCGTCTTCCAGTGTTTTAGCATCATGGATAATCTGTTGGGCTTGCTCAGCTTCGCGACCTTGAACACGATAGCCGCCAAAGGTATTGATAAACTGGGGTGTTAAACCTAAATGCGCGCACACGGGAATACCCCGCTGAGTTAATTTTTTCACTGTCTTTGCCAAATAGTGCCCGCCTTCGAGTTTTACCCTATGGGCACCGGCTTGCATTAATAATGCGGCGTTATCCATCGCCTGCTCGGGCCTGGAGTAGCTCATAAATGGCAGGTCGGCAATGATCATTGAATGGTTATTGCCGCGGCTTACTGCCGCCGTATGGTAGACCATATGCTCAATAGTCACCGGCAGCGTGCTATGGTGACCTTGTACCGTCATACCCAGACTATCTCCCACAATAATCAACTCAACGCCGTTGTCTTGTGCCAGAGTGGCCATGGCGGCATCATAGAGCGCGACACAGGCGGTTTTTTCATTGTCGGCTTGGTGCTGTCGCAATGTGTGAATGGTAACGGCCTTGGTCAGTGCGGTAACAGTTGTGCTCATGGTGATCCTGCTTACAATAGTGTTGATGTGGGATTGTAGTAGTGGCGTCCTTGTTTGATATTGAGCATATACTCAACCAGCTTGTAATAACTCTCATCATTGTTGACCCAATCGATTTCGCTGGCGTTAACAATCAGTAGTGGTGAGTCTTCATAAAAATGAAAGAAGCGTGCATAGGCTTCACTTAAGGTGTGCAGGTATGCACTGTCGATGCCTTGCTCGGCGCTAATGCCTCGCTGTTTGATTCGCTGTAATAAAAGTCCAACAGGGGCCTGTAAGTAGATCACCAGGTCTGGTTTGGGTGCATCAATGGTCAGTTGTTGGTAGACCTGTTGGTAAATGGCTAACTCATCCTCGTCCAGAGTTGCCTGGGCAAATAAAGGGTCTTTTTCAATTAAAAAATCGGCCACGCGCACCGGTTGAAATAGATCATCTTGCCGTAGCGCTTGGATTTGTTGTGCCCGTTGCAGTAAAAAAAATAACTGAGTGGGCAGGGCATTACGCATGCCATTTTGATAAAAGCGCTCTAAAAAAGGATTCTGTTGCGCTTGCTCTAACAAAGTATCGTAATTAAAGGTTTGCGCCAGGCGTTTTGCCAGAGTGGTTTTGCCGACACCAATCACCCCTTCAACGGCCACATAGTGGGGCAGTGCATCGGCATTGAATATGGCTGTCGCCGTGTGCTCCACCTTATTGGATTCCCCTGGGTTTGCGTAATGCTGCCTTTGATTGATGGTCTTGCCTTTGGACTTTGATCAAGCCCTCAGTGTTACAAGCACCAAGCTGGTTTGCAAGGGCGCTGCCGTCGGGTAGCAATAGCGTCGGCGCCAGATCAAACAAGGGTTGCAGAACAAAAACTCTATTGCAAATTTCCGGGTGTGGAAGTTGCAGCTCCTCAGTGTCCAGGCAAATATTGTCATACAGCAGCAGGTCTAAATCGAGGGTTCTGGCTCCCCAGCGAAGCGTCCTTTGGCGCCCCTGTTGATCTTCAATGGCCTGTAATTTATGCAGTAAATCAATGGGTTGTAGCAAGGTCTCCAAGCTGACGGCGGTATTGATATAGTCTGCTTGCCCTTCTGGCCCAATGGGCTGGCTGCGATACCAGTGGGCACAGCGCAAATGCCGCGAGTTGGCCAAGGTGGATAAACTGTCCAGTGCCTGGGCAAGCTGCTCCATGGGGTGATGTAGATTGCTGCCCAGTCCGATATAAGCAAGTGAGTAATTATTCACTTTCAGGCGCTTGTGCGGGTGGTTGTTTGCGGGCGCGTCGGCGCTTTTTTTTAGTTGGCCCAGGCTCTAACTGGGCTAGCATCTGGCCTTGCTCATCCCCATCTGCGTGTTGGAATTGAGTCCACCACTGCCCCAGCCCTTGCAGGGATTCACCTGCCGATTCCCGCAGTAAAAGAAAGTCATACCCTGCCCTGAACTTCGGGTGCTCCAATAGGCGATAGGGCCGTTTGCCCTTCCTGTTTGGCAATCGCCACTGCAACTCCCAAATTTGCCGCATGGGAATCAAAAAGCGCTTGGGAATCATAATCCGCTGCAACTGCTGACTAATCGCCTCTTGGCAGGCGTCATTAAACGCATCCAGCTTGGTCATACCCTCTTGACTTAAGTGCTGATAGCGGGAGTGCATGGCTGGCCACAATAATGCTGCATAAATAAAGGCAGGGGTCACTCTTTTATCGGAGCGAATGCGCTTATCCGTGCTGAGCATAACCTCTTCAATCAGGCGCTGATAGCTCGGTTCCTGGTCAAGCACCCTGTGGCTGCCGGGGAATAAAGGTTGCAAGAGTCCATAGTCTGTCAGCAGTTGATAAGTGGCCGTGGCATAGCCGCCGAGAAACAGCTTGAGGATTTCTTCAAACAGACGTGCCGGGGGTACATGCTCCAGCAATTGCCCATGAGTACTGATGGGGGCTGCGGTATTATGCTCAATAGTAAAGCCCAGTTTGGCGGCAAAGCGAACTGCCCTAAGCAAGCGCACGGGGTCTTCGGTATAGCGGGTGATAGGGTCGCCTATCATCCGTAGTTGGCGCAGATTGATATCCTCTATGCCATTGGTATAGTCGTAAGCGCAAAAATCTTTACTGGAATAGTAGAGGGCATTGATAGTGAAGTCCCGCCGCAGGGCGTCACTTCTCATGTCGCCATAGGCATTATCCCTGAGCAACTGCCCGGTATCGGATTCCACCTGCTGGCTGGAATGTCCACCCTGGCCTCTGAAGGTGGTGACCTCAATAATTTCTCTGCCGAAGCGAACATGTACAATGCGAAAACGGCGGCCAATAATGCGGGAATTGCGGAACAGTGACTTGACTTGTTCTGGCGTCGCGTCCGTCGCTACATCAAAATCCTTGGGCGAGCCTCCCAGCAGCAGGTCGCGAATACCGCCGCCCACCAAGTAGCCCTCAAACCCCGCCTGATTGAGTCGATTCATCACCTTAAGAGCGCTGCTGCTGATATTTTTGCGCGAAATAGTGTGCTGGTCTCGAGGGATAATCACCGGCCCTTGAACACCCATAGGCGATTTGCCATCTGGCTTAGAGAATATGGAAAACAGCTGTTTAATCATTAAACGAGTCAGTGGTATTGCCTAAAGACGGCGATTCTACCATGTGATCTCCACTCCATGCGATCTTGCTCGGCTTTTATCTCTAAATCCCGATTCAGAAAAACCGCTTTCTGCCCTGTTGACATGGGCTATATGCCAATAGCACAGCCTTTTGATGGATTTTTATTCCAAGTGACATACTCAGAATCAAGCCCATAAAGAGCTGTTGCCGTTGGTAACGAAGTGAGGTGGAAGAGTTGCAAAATGAGGGGGCTGGATAACAAAACGGGAAGGCAAACAGCGTTCCCGTTTGTGTGATCATTGTTTCACTGAGTCACTTATTTTTATTGTGCCTGGGCTTCCGTGCAAATAATGCCGGCAAATGCCGGAATGCTCCCATTATTGGTCAAGCGAAAGAATCTTTTTTATTATTCTTTGTTGTTGTTATGTCAGTTTGATTGTTCTTATTCTTTATTGGTTTTATTATTGATAAATATATAGCATTCTATATGCCAAATTTTAAAAAGTTAACTATTTCAATAACTTATTGGTTTTAGCTTTTTTTTATTACGAATAGCAATAAAAGATTTGTTACCTATCTACCCAAAAAGGTAGCGGTCTTTAAGGCTTGGGTAACAAAAATCAATAAGTATAGCGCCATACGGTTAAACCTCTGGCCTTCATTGCTTTTATTTATAAGCTCTGCGTATAACGTCTGCCTTTCGCCGTGCCTGTCCTTTCTCTGTGCTTTCTCTGCCCTCTGTGCCTGTCCCTTCGCCACTTTCGCCAATGTTTCGCCATTTTCCATCTCTTCAGTATCCGTTCAGCTTGTTTTACCTATAGTGGCAATAATTCATCCTGTGGGGCTGCCCAATGAGAAAAGTGAACCCAATAACCCTGTTCGGCATCGTGTTGAGTACCGCCTTATTAACATTCTCGCCGGTGGCCTCCGCTGACCGTGAAATTCATCGCAAACAGAAGATCGTCAAAGCCCATAGCCATCATTACCAAAAGCACTACAAGTCTTATCGTTATCATCATAAACACCCTTACCACAAACCCCGACACAAATATCAAGGCCGTCGGTTTATCTATGACACCTATATTGATCGTAAGCAGTATAAGCAACACAAGAAGCATTATCGCCAATATCGACGTCACTACCACCACCCTCGCCACTCCCCTTATGCGGGGCATCATCATAAAGGCCATTGGAAGGACCATCACCGCCATGGCTATCGCCATAAGTACTATCGCAATCGACCCTATTACTACAACGCCCGTGAGTATTACTTCCCCGGTTACGGCTATATAAAACGCGATCATCGCTATGGTCCGGGCCTCCACCTCGAAGCTTTGATTGCCGGCGTGGCCATCGGCGCATTAATTAGCCATAAGTAAGTAGTTGTGCGCTTATGAGGGCAAATTTTCAGAAAGGAAACAGACAGTTCATCGGCTGGTGGCCGATCATAGGGGGTTTACGATTATCTCATGGGGGTGAGGTAATCGTGTTTTTTCTGGCCAAGCTATAAATAATTGAACCAACTCTAACCGACCTATACTTTCGCTATAGCCCTCGATAGCGCAAATTATATCTTTCGATATATATCTTTTTATATATTGTCTTCCAGGCCCTGGAATAATAAGCTGACTCAGGTCTTGCGAAATATCGAATTACCAATGAAAGCAGTCAAATTGTGCTTTAAAGAAAATATATAAGGTGAAGTTATGCCTTATAGGGTTTAAGCGGCATTTAAATTGAGCACTTCTTAGTGAATCGGTGCTCGTGCAAAAACGGTGTTTTGAATTAGCAAGATGACTGAAATCAAGGAGTCCCCTGATCTACTTTCAACTTACTATAGGGAGGATAAATATCGACAATAAATAATCACCTACCAAATACACTTGCTTTGCTGACTTCCCCTAGATCATTAAGGCAAGTGTCTCTGATTTTGTAATTTTTAATCAAAATCAAGCGTTTCATTTGTACATCTAACTTACAAATTTGGAGGATTAATATGAGCGATGAATTATCACTTAATGAGAGAACTTCCTTTAGTGATCAGTCTAGCCTATCCGAAGATTCTAGCACGCATGATGTTCCTACTGGGGCTGCTAGTCTTTTTATATATTCTAAAACTAATAGCAAAAGCGATAAAGTTGAGGGTGAAGCTGAGGTTGAACCTGAAAATGATTCCCTGAAGAAGAGTAAGCCCAAAGCAAAAAAAGAGGAGTACCTTGTAGAAGAAGTTAACGACAATAATTTTAGTGAGAAAACGGGGTCTTTAGATAATTCTACTCTGAACGGTAGGATTAATGAATTTAAACAAACTCAATAGTACAACTCCATCTATAATATTTTTTTGCAATCTGCAAAGCGAAGTACTGGGCTGTTTGCGGTGTTAATTTTTTCATTAAATGAGGCATTGACACAGTTGCCGGTATGTTGCTTTGCGAGTATTAAGTGGCTGGGACACGATTGATAAAACATAAGTCTGCATCTGGCAGAACATCGTTTTACTTCTTATCGGAGGCTTTCTTACGGGGAATGCCCAGTTTCTGCCGACGCTCCCATAAACATTTGCGGCTAACGCCGAGTTTTTTCGCCAATTCGGTCTCGCTCATGGTGTCTTGGTTTTCCAGGACAAAGCGCTGAAAATAGTCCTCCAGAGAAACATCCTCCTGATCACTCAATGCCGAGCGGCCGTCAACTGATGTTGGTTTTTGGGTGATACTGCGCACCAGATTATCGAGCTCTTTGCGATCGGCTGTGATTTCTGCTTGTATATTCACAAGGTCTAAGTCCAGCGACAGCAGGTCATGGCTGATTTCTTGGCTGTCTTCACAGAGGATCACGGCGCGCTGCATGGTGTTTTCCAGCTCGCGCACATTACCCGGCCATTGATAGGTGGTAATCACCTGTACGGCTTCGGGCGATAATTTTAATGAGGGTTTTTTATAGATATCGCAATAGCGTTTGATTAGCGTATCCGCCAGGGTGATGATGTCTTTGCCGCGATTGCGCAGGGGAGGGATTTGTAATTGAATGACGTTGAGGCGGAAGAATAAATCCTCCCGAAATAAACCTTCTTTACAGCGTTGTTGCAAGTCCCTGTGGGTTGCGGCAATTAGGCGGATATTAACCTGGCGAGTTTCGATGGCGCCAATGGGCCGCACCTCACCCTCTTGCAGTACGCGAAGTAAGCGCGCTTGCGCTTCCATGGGCAATTCGCCAATTTCATCTAAAAACAGGGTGCCGCTATCGGCGGCGAGCACAAGTCCGTCGCGACGACTGTCAGCCCCGGTAAATGCGCCTTTTTCGTGGCCAAACAGTTCGGACTCGATCAGAGTGTCGGGAATGGCGGCACAGTTGATGGAGATAAGGGCCTTGCTGGCTCTTTCGCTTGCGTGATGCAGTGATTTGGCCGCCAGTTCTTTACCGGTGCCGGTTTCACCGTGGATCAATACGGTGGCTTCTGTAGGGGCGACCTGCTGAATCTTTTTGTAGAGGTCTTGCATAATCGCGCTATTGCCGACCATATCCCCGGCAGGTGCTGGTGTCGCCTGGTCAGCGTTAGCAGAGCTGGTTTTGGGTTTTTCTGCCAAAATGCGCTTGACGGTAGTAACCATCTCATGGTGGTCGAAGGGTTTGGCAATATAGTCGACAGCGCCCATGCGCATGGAATCCACTGCTGAGCGCAGGCTGGCGTAACTGGTCATAATCAGCACCGGGGTGGTGTTAGCCAGTTTGATTAGATCGGTACCGGGCTCGCCAGGCAGGCGCAAGTCGCTGATAATTAAATCGTAGTGATCGAGATTGTGTTTGCTGCTTGCTTCTTTGACCGAGCCTGCCTCGCGCACGTGGTAGTGATGGCGTTCCAGCAATTTGCGTAAGGCGGTGCGAATGATGGCTTCATCTTCAACGATTAGGATTTTACTCATAGGGGCTAAAGTGTGACTTGGCTGGCCTTAAGTTGCAACCCGGATTTGAGCTGGAAAAATCACTCGGCGGCTCAACTTATTAACCTGGCAATCAAATAGTTCGTCCTGAACTATTTGATTGACGCCATTGAAAATTGGCGCAACTGTGCGAAGCTGCTTGATTTTCAATGGCTTACATCGGCTATGCCGATGGCAGGACATCCTTGTCCTGCGCTATTAACGCGACAATTAAAATTGCCGGGTTAATAGGTGAAAATGTATTTAAAATCATATTCTTATAAATAATTACCGTTTGGTTTTGTGGGCCAGGGCTTATTGCCTGCAGTGCCGCTTTATTTTACACCTGAAAAAATGTAAAGACCCCGTCATTGTCTCCTCAAAAAGATATTAGTGCCTCTTGGCGGTAAATGGGCAATTGTAGGGTAAAGCAGGTTCCGCGGCCCTGTGCGACTGGGCTGTGAATAGACATTTTGCCCTTGTGTTCCTCAATAATACTAAAGACGATGGACAAGCCAAGCCCAGTGCCTTTACCCGTATCTTTGGTGGTAAAGAAGGGTTCCATCACCTGTTTGATATGCTCTTTGGAAATACCCGTACCTTCATCGATTACCTTAATCTCGATGCTATCGTCTATCATACGACTTTCCAGGCTGATGGTGCTGTATTCAGGACTGGCATCGTTGGCGTTACCCAACAGGTTAATAAATACCTGTATGATGCGCTGACTGTCGCCCCAGCTTAGGGCGTCTTTTTCGATGGTATTGGAGTACTCGATGGCTTTGCGGTCTTGTTGTAGGGACAGCAAATGAATGGCTTCATCGGCGCATTCATAAAGATTAACGGGGTGAAAATCTTTGTCGCTGTGCCTGCCGGTATGGGCAAAAGTCACCAGCGATTGCACGATACGGTTAATGCGATCTGTTTGTGAGAGAATGGCTTGTGCCGTTTCCATGCGTTCATCTTTACTGTTGTCGTAGCGCAGGTTTTGTGCAAGGCAGGCAATACCTGTGACTGGGTTGCCAATTTCATGGGCAACCCCTGCCGCCAGGCGACCAATAGAGGCAAGCCGGGTATTTTGTAGCAGCTCCTGTTCAAGCAATTGAATATCGGTAATATCCTCAATTAAGATCACTTGTCCCTCTATGCGCTCCCCTGTTGCCGTTTGAATTGCTGATTTATGCAGGCGATACCAATGGGTATTGCCCTTGTGGTCAAGGGATTGTTTACTGGTATGGCTATGCCAGTCATTGGCAAAGTCGCGAATCAATATTCCCCAGGGCGCCGGTACGTCGTTTATATTTGAGCCGGTTACTTGTTGCGAGCTAATGCCGGTAATATCGGTCATGGTGCTATTCCATAATAAAATCTCATCATCAATACCCAGCGAGCAAATGGCGATGGGCAATTCCTGTAGCGTTTTGCGATGGTGAAGCCGCAGTTGATTGACATCAGCGGTTAGGCCTTGCATTTTATGGCCCAGTCTTTCCAAGCGATTTTCCATCAAGTTAATATCGAAGGCTTTAATAGGTGAAGGCGTGCCATAGGGGAAATGCTTATCAATAATGTCGGTTGCCATAGCATGACCAAGCAAGCCGGATAAATTGGTGCGAATCCGTGTACGTAGCCGACGCAGCGCGTAGGGGCGTGTTTCGTTCTCTTTTAGTCGTAAGAATTTGAGTGCCTTATCGACTTCTTTTTCGGCCGCGCTATGGCCAATACTCTGGCTTAATTTTTCTTTAAACTCTTTTACGGAGCGAACCGTAAGCGTGTGCCGAACCGGTTGGCTCAATTCGTCTTCAGCACAAATATCTGCATGGTACTGCTCTTCTTCGCTGGATTGGCTCAGGTACGAAAAAGTCACAAACGAAATAATATTAAGGCCCAAAGAAAATAATGTCACCGCCTCCCAGGACTCAATACCCACCAGTAAGGGCTCCACTAAAAAGAAGACGGACAAATTGCTAACGTTTAAAAGTGTCGGTAATGCCAGGCCAATAAACCAGCACAGCGAACCTGAACTAATGCCTGCGAAAAAGCCAAAGCGGTTGGCCTTGGGCCAATAGCTAATGGCAATAATGCCGGGCACAAATTGTAGGGCTTGAATAAAGGCTAATAATGCAAGGTCCATTAGTGAATAACGATTATCCAGCCACAAGTATAGGGCATAACTCGTGGCTGCAATAATGATCACCAACAGTCGTCGTAACCAGCGAATTTGCGCATAAATGTCTTTTTGTGTCTGTAATTGTGAAAGCGGTAATAACCATTGATTCAATATCATGGTCGCCAGAGAAAATAGTGATAATACAATGGCGCCTGATGCCGCCGACAGGCCTCCCAGCCAGGCAATTAAAGTAATATAGGGCGCATTGGCATACTGGGGAACACCAAGGGTAAAGTAAGCAAGGGGGGTGGGAATATTCAACTCAAAACCCGCCCACAAAATAGGAAAAACCGGCAAAGCCATAAACAATAAAAATAATGGAAATGCCCAGGTCATCATGCGGGCCACTTGATTGATGGATTTATCCATCTGGCTCATATGAAAAATATGGGGCATCAATACCCCAGTTGCAGTAAAAATAAGTAGTAAGGTGTGGGCAGATGAGCCTTGCTGTGCGGCGTATAAACGAATTTGATGTTCGGTATTTTCCAGCAGCCAGAGATCCAAATTGCCGAAGCCACCAAATACTCCAAAAATGGCAAATAATCCCACGATAATTAATGCGACCAGCTTCACTAAAGATTCAAATGCCATGGTGGTAATCAGAGGCCGATACTGCCGATAGCCGGCACCAAAAATCATACAAAAACAAATAATTAATGCGGTATAAAACAGCGCAATGCTATCGCGCTTATGCGCCAGGCCGCTACTGTCGTCTAAAGGTTTTGGGGTAGAAGGGCTGGTCAGCAGTAGGATTGTATCGGCAACGGCCTGAATTTGTAATACCATTGACGGCATCAACGACAATAATAAAAAAAAAGTCGCCAAGCTGCCCGCCAGCTGGCTGTGGTAACGAAAAACCAATAAGTCTGCTGCGGACGTAGTTGAAAACGTCGGCACAGTTCTGCCAGCGGTGCCTGAATAATCGGCGCAAACAAAAAGAAGGCACCAGTGCCCATATAGTAAGCCAGTGCGCCGTAACCAAATTCGTAGGCGAGATCAATCACCCCATAAAAAGACCAGGCGCTAAAAAATATACCCAGTGAGAGCACATAAGTGACAGGGTGGTTGGTAATGGATTTGGGAATCCAGCCACTACTGGCGGCATAGGCAATGCCGAATAAGATAAAGAGATAGCTAATACCGATTAACGCTATATGGCTGAGTTCAAAAGTCATAGGCTTTTGTGGGGGCCTTTATCAATTAGAAGTTACTTAAGGAATATTTGTGTATAAACGACCATCGCTTACAGAGAACAGCTTACAATTAGCATACTGTGGCAATGGAATTTTGCTGTAAACTGCCTACTGTTGATTGCCAACTTGCCCAATACTAGCACTTGTTTATCGACGGGCACCAGCCGTGAAAAGTGCTAATTTCTAGACGCGCCCTTATTATATTTTTGCAATAAATATGCGCCGATGACAATCAATGCCCAAACAATAAAAGGCTTATACCAAGTACCCTCAGGTGAAACCACCCAGTTAAATAGAGTGGGCATAAACACATAGGCGATCAGCAAAGTAAAAAATAGAAAGCGTTGCTTATTCATGCCGTACAAAGATCTCTTATCAATATTGTCGATATTACTTTACGCTGTGTAAGGCGATGTTACTTATCTCTCAAATAAGGTGCAATAGACGCAACGGTGGGAACGCTCTGCCGACTCCATACCTGTACTCCCCAGCTTAGTAGCTCCTCGCAAGAAGTGCTATTAATATCGACGGGCAGAGACGGGCAGCCAAGAAAGTGTAGGGCAGCCATTATATTGCTCGCCGCTTGCGTATCTTCAAGTGGCCTGGCTTTGGCTTGTTTGCTGAGTTTACTGCCATCTTTACCCAAGGCCAAAGGGGTATGGCCATATTCTGGCAGCTTGGCTTTAAACAGCGACAACAGATAACGCTGGCGGCTGGTTGAGTCCAATAAATCATGACCGCGAATAACGTGGGTGACACCTTGGTAGGCATCATCGACGCAAACGGCGAGTTGGTAAGCAAATAAGCCATCTTTACGCTTGATGATAAAGTCACCATTGTGGTCGAGAGGGCTATATTGCGGCCCTAAAAAAATATCATCAAAGTGTTCGCTCTGGTGTTGCTGGGGTTTTGACAATGTGTCTGTCATCACTCTTATAGCAACCGCTTCGGAAGCACTGGGAGAGTGTCGGCGGCAATGGCCATCATAGCGACCCTGCATGCCAATAATGCGTTGCCGAATACAGTTACAGGGGTAGATGGCATACTTTAGTGTTGCCATTGCCTGTTGGTATGCCTCCAGGCGATGGCTTTGATAAACAAGCTGTTGATCCCAGTGTAATCCATGGGCCTCAAGGGATTGCAATATGCGATCAGCGGCACCTGCTTGTTCTCTGGGTGGGTCCAGGTCTTCCATTCTCAGCAGCCAGGTCCCTTGGTGCGCCTTGGCATCCAGGTAGCTGGCAACAGCAGCCACCAGTGAGCCAAAATGCAGGGGCCCCGTGGGTGAAGGCGCAAAACGTCCTATGTAGTTGGTCATGTTTTACCCGTCACCTGAATAGTTAGTGCGTCTGCTAACGAGGGCTCTGGATGAGCAAGTTGACAGTCAACCGTTAACAGCAACAATCTGTTTTTAGACGTAACTGTAAGCTGTAGACTGTTCTCTGTAAACTGTAGCGCTTTGGGATAGCGCTTTGGTGAGCGCTTTGGGACAGGCATGGGAGGCGCTGGGAGGGAGGCGCTGGGACAGGCACCAAGGCGGGCACCAAGGCGCTGCACTATCCAGGACAGGCACTATCCAGGACAAGGCACTATCCAGGACAGGCACGAAGGTGGGCACTATCCAGGACAGGCACGAAGGTGCTACAGGACAGGCACGAAGGTGGGCACGAAGGTGAAGTTGGGACAGGCACTGTCCAAGTTGGGCATTGTCCAAGTTGTTAAGTTGAGCCCCCAAGCTATTGTATTAGCTTAAAACCCTTGAAAAGCACATTGTATTGAGTGATATTTTTTGTGAAATTTGACCCTCCCTTGGCTGAAGGCCGCCTGATAAAACGTTATAAACGCTTTCTTGCCGATATCGCCTTAGCTGACGGTAAAAAAATAACCGTTCACTGTCCGAATACAGGGTCTATGAAGGCCTGTGTGGTGCCGGATAGCCCATGTTGGTTTTCCACGTCCGCTAACCCCAAGCGTAAATACCCTTACACCTGGGAAATTGCCCGCACCGATACCGGCGACTTAGCGGGTATCAATACCTCGCGCGCGAATCAGTTGGTAAAAGAAGCGATAGAAAATAGCGTAATTACTGAGTTACAACACTACTCTGAGCTAAAAGCCGAAGTAAAATACGGGACTGAAAACAGCCGTATAGATTTTTTATTAACAGACCCTAAACGGCCACCCTGCTATGTGGAGGTCAAAAATGTCACTCTGGGAATGACTGGCGGACAGGGCTTATTCCCCGATGCAGTGAGTGCGCGAGGCAGTAAGCATTTAAGAGAATTGATGGGCATGGTTGCCCAAGGGCAGCGAGCTGTATTGCTGTACTGCGTTCAGCATACAGGTATACAAAGCGTCTCCCCGGCAAAAAATATTGATCCCGACTACGCGGCGACACTCAAACAGGTAGTGGATAAAGGGGTAGAGGTCATCGCTTATAAAGCCAATATCAGTGAAACCGAAATTGTACTTAACCGTAAACTCCCTGTTGTTGTTAGTTGATGCCAAGACCTAAGTGGCGATACCATGACTAGGGGCTATTTATACTGCTTATACTGCTGATAAATGCCTCAATAATCGGGTGACTCTTTCCCATCAGGGCGGCTCTTTCCGGCTGAAAGGCTGTGCCGACAAAAAATGTATTTTCTTTATCTCCAGGGCTTTTGGATCCCCGTCTGCGTCAAAGCCGCAAAAACAGAGATCGCTTTTATCAAATAAAGAAAGGTATTGGGCGTTAATGCCATAACCGCAATAATATTCTTCGGTCACTTTTGCTTTTCCATAGATGCTGCGAATAAGGCTATTGTCCGTTAGGGTAATAGCGTTTTTGACATTGTAAAGCTTACACGCGAGTGGAGATATCAGGGGTAGAGTGGTCTCTGGATTGACTTCGCTGTTATCGGCTTGGCAGTGCCCAAGTGCATTTTTGGCATATTCCAGCGCAGCGTGTTGATAGCCGCCACAGGTGCCCAAAAACGGAATATTATGCAGGCGGGCATATTCGATCACCGCGAGGACATTATCCATATTGGCGTAGGGGCTAGCCGGAACACACCAAAAAGCGGCGAAGGATTTTAGCGTTGCTAATTCTATAGTATTTGTGTGTATCCACTGATAACTCATTTGACAATCACTGGCTAAATCAATGGCCAGTGGTATGGCTCGATGAGCAGTCACGTCGAGGCTATAATCTCCGATTAATGCTACTGTCATTTTTCCCCCTGCTCGATAAATAGTGAGTATCTGCCCGTAAATGCGCGAAGTTTAAAAAAAGCTGTCAATCAAAAGCTGTTAATCAAAAGTTGCCAATAAGAAAATTTTATTTAAAAACATCAAGCGACTCGTAAACGGCAACCCCTAAAACAATTACTCCACCAATAACGATATAAACACTGGGCTGCTCATTGAGCAGTATCCAGGCCAGTGTCGCTCCGATGACCGGTTGCAAGCAGCTAACCATGGCGACTGTTTTTGCCGGTAGTTTTTTATAGCTAAGCACTAGCAGTGTGTGTGCTCCTGCGGTGGTAAAAATACCTAAAACAATCAGTTTGGTCCATGCATTTATAGTGATATTGGGAATGGCTTCTAAGCCAAGAAAAGGCAGTAACATTAAGCCAATGGCAATAACCTGATGGAGCATTAGTGTTTCACTGGGGACGTCGACAAAATAGTATTTCTGCAATATATTGCGACTGGCAAATAAAAGCGCCGATACCACTCCCCATGCGATACCCATCACAGTATTTGCTGCATTAGGTGATGCCATTTGATTGCTCGCCATAATCACAATGCCCAATAGCACCAGTAGTCCAGAAACCATGTCCGCACCATGGGGCCATCGCTTGTGTATAGCGGCCTCCATAAATACCACCATAATCGGAAAGGTATACAAAGAAACCATGCCAATGGCAATGCTTGTCACTTGCATTGAATGGAAGAAAGTAACCCAGTGCAATCCCATCAAAATACCTAAACCATAAATACCCAGCAGTGTTTTTTTAGCAATATGGTTGCTTGGTTTACGCCAGCAGTAGAGGTAGAGAGTAATCGCTAAGGCGGCAATGGTGCTGCGTAACTGGGTAATATCCACGGCATCCAAGGGAATGCTCTTTGCGAATAAACCATTGGTGGCGAGTAGTGTAATACCCGTATAGAGTGTTAAGTAGGGAGAGGAAAATCTGGAGAGGGGATGAATCACGGTATTGTGGTCAGTTGTCTTGAGTGGGAGAGATAAGCCCTTTGTGAGTGCTTTGACGATAGAGCAGTGGGTCGCGGGTGTCGCGGTTGTGTTCTGCTTGTGAAGCCATTAATTTTATCCAGCGTTGATTATCTTGCCACGTGTCATCGTCAATGGATTCAGGTTTAGTGGGAATATCGGTCTTCATGCAAAGCTAAGTCGAGGGTTGGCGCTGTATAGGCCTTAACTATAGCATTCTTGACCCTGCTTGTTACACTACTTCATATATTCTGAAAATTGCAGTTGAACACAGAATTTACGCTGGACCTAAGGCCGTAATACGAGCTTTTCAGTCTGTTGTCAAAAAAGCCGATGGCCTTTACCTAGGCTTATAGCTAAGGCGCGTGAGCAGGGGCGGATGCTATGCTGGTGAACGACGCCTTGTTTCGCAAACTTGTATTTCGGCCCCAATCTATGTTCAACTGCAACGCTTGGATTATCAACTCTTGCAACTAAAAAAGTGCCAATTAATCGGGGCAGTTGTGCAGTAAGATAAGCTAAACAATCATCACTTGATATAAGGTTTTAATCGTTAATATGGATCCCGTTTCTCAAGGCGTTATTGGCGCGGTCGCCGCTCAGCAGTTTAGTCAGCGCTCACAGTTGGGGGTGGTGACCGTCATCGGTTTGTTATCTGGCATGGCGCCCGATCTCGATGTGCTGTTTAGTTCGGCAACAGATCCGCTACTGTCATTAGAATATCACCGTCAGTTTACCCACTCCTTATTTTTTATTCCCTTCGGCGGGTTGATTTGCGCCTGTGTATTTTATTTTTTGCTCGCCCGCCGTAACGGCATAAGCTTTAAGGAGACCTACCTGTATTGCACCATGGGTGTCGCCAGTCATGGTTTGTTAGATGCCTATACTACCTATGGCACACAACTATTCTGGCCTTTTACCGATATGCGAGTGGCGTGGAATATGATTTCAATTATAGACCCACTATTCACCCTGCCCTTGTTAATCCTGATTGTTACTGCCGCCATCAAAAAAAATAAAGTCATTTCCCATGCCGCTCTTGGCTGGGTTGTTGTGTACAGCTTAACTGCTATTGTTCAACGTGAACGCGCTCAATCTGTGGGCTGGGAGTTAGCGCAATCCCGCGGCCATCAGCCCCTCAGCCTGGAAGCCAAACCCAGCTTTGCCAACCTGATTGTGTGGAAGATCGTTTACACAACGGCAGAAAAATACTATGTAGATGCGGTAAAAGTCGGTTTCAACACCCATGTATTCGAAGGCGATAGCGTTGCCAAACTCTCCTTGGTTGACGATTTTCCCTGGCTTGACGCCAATAGCCAGCAAGCCAAAGATGTTGAGCGCTTTCGCTGGTTTTCTAATGGCTATTTGGCCACCTCTCCCAACAATCCCAATCTAATTATTGATATGCGCTACTCCATGTTACCGAATGAGGTAAGGGGTTTATGGGGTATTGAGCTCGATAAAAATGCGCAGCCCGATGCCCACGTGGTCTATCTGGACGATGAAGGGCGAAGCGCCGATGGCTTTAAGCGGCTATGGGAGATGATTGTTTACTAGCTGTGGCTTTAACCTAAAAACCGCAGTTGAACACAGAATTTGTGCTAGAGATAAGGCCGCAAGACAAGGCGTCGCTCGCCGGCAATGGCCGTAGCGTTTTTTAACTCACCCTATGGGTGAATAAGAAGTAAAGTATTTTTGTTGGTATATCAGTGTCTTACGTGAGACATAAGCGGTCAACTGCGGTTTTTAGGTT
>JBCBZU010000051.1:0-8805 GCA_039815165.1 Pseudomonadota bacterium | reverse complement strand
CCGCTCGCTCCAGACCCGATTGTCCGTTGGATAAGTCATTATGCTTGACCATATCACTGTAGAGTTCTGCCATTTTGCCATTGCCAAAACGGTTCACTATGTCGATTGCAAAATCTGCCGCAAGATCACTCGGCATCCACAGTAAATATTCAAGGGCCAGGCGTTTATCGGGCGGGGTGTCATCCATTGCATTTAAAGCGCTGGTGAGGTCATCTTCACTGGGACTGGCCTTTAATTCATTTACGATTTGTTCGATCTGGCGTTGTTCCGATTCCGGTAAAAACGCAAGCGCCACGTCTGCTGCCCCTACAGTTCTTTTCAATGTTCCCGAAGAATTCCGTTCCACCAGCTTATCGTAAAGGTAGTGCGCCGCTGCCGTTGCGCCGGTTTTACCGTCATACTCTTGTTCACCATCCTTGAGGTAAATCATGGCTGTCTTGGCAAAGTTTATGCCCTGGATCATCTCTATCCCGGAAAAATGAGGCTGACTTTCATCGTAACCGCTGTCGGCAGGGCTCATCATCTGAAACTGTGTATCGGCTGCTGTCGTTTGCACCCTCTGATAATAGCTACGCAACGCTATATCGGCGGCTGTCGCTCCAGGAGCAAAGCCAACGCCGGCCGCAGTGGCAATAAATGCAAATCGTGCAGCATTAACCGCAGCCATAGATCCTGTGATGTAAGCCGTTCCTCCTACAGAAAATGAGTAGACAGAAGCCCCATTAATCACCCCTTCAGCTACAAGTGCCTCGCCGGCCCCGGCCTCGACTCCTGCCCCCGCTGCTGCCGCCACTGTTGAACCTGCCGCCGCCGCATACCCAAGGCCTGCTCCGGCGACAACAGCCACCACAATACCCGCAGACAACAAAGCAACTTCCCATGTCTTCCATTTATGGATATGGCCTAGCGCCTTCTCTATATCGTTCAGCAACTCATTGCGTCGTTGATCGATAAAAGCGCTTGAGCGATTGTCTCCGAGTCTATTGGCCATTAGGTAAAGGCTTTCGCCGGTGTTTGCTACACGGTCTCTCTGGCTGTGTGATACAGACGCACCCTTGTGGGCCGGGTGATTCGATACGTTTGTGGCCCACATTGCTGCCACCGCCGTTGTTTCTTGTATATTTGTAATGGCACCAAGGTAGTGATTGAAGGCATTGTCACCGGGCTCGATATCCAGATTCAGCAGATTCCGTACAGTTTGAATTGCTTCGAAATCAGACACTGTCGGAGCAGTCGTTAGTGCTTCCTCATTATGGGTAGTGAATGCAGTGATCTGGGTGTATGTGACGTTTTCACCGTTTGTTTGCCGATCGGCTGCACCTTTGTCCATCATGTTGTTGTAATAGGCCAAAATGGTCTGTGCGAGCAAGGCCTCAACCTTGGGAAGCCCTGTCCTCTTGCCATCGGCCGTGTACTGTACCGGGTTGTGTTCATTGTAAAAGCCGAGTAAGCGCCCGGCCCAGGCAATAATTGCTCTGGCATTTCCCATTATCTGTTCCGCGTTAAAATTTCCCACACCCTGACGATTTTTTATGTCCTCTTTTTCATCAAAGGTTAATATGGCGGAATGATCCTTACCGTTTTCAGTCCACTTCACCTCGAAAAGTGGGTAATCTTGATCAAGGGTGGGACTATCAAAGTCGATTAACGACGGGCCTGTCTTTATCCATTCGTTGTAAGCCTCGGGATTGTGTTGTTGAAGTAACCAAAGCATTGCGCGTGCTGCGGTGATCGTTCCCCTTACATGGGCAATACCGATTACGTCCGGTTCATTTAATTTACCATCTTTAATGTTGTCTTCATCTTTAATTCCCGTGAGCATAACTTCTTGAAACTGGCGGTTCCAGTTGTTCATATCCTCTTCTTCAAACTTTCCGTTTTTATCCATATCGACACTGGTATCACCATTGTCAAACCGAGCTTTCAATTCATCGAAGGTGGCTCGTTGAGGCGCAAAATCAGTTGTTCCTGTTTGGTGGGTTTCTTCCCACTGGGCCTGGACGAACATGGCGAAGGCATCATGGACAGTCGCGGGGGGCTCACCCATGTGCGCCTGATAGAATAAAAGCGCCGCGTCTCGGATATGCTGCCGTACCTCAGCTTCTGAACTCTCTGCGATCAACTCCTTGAACATGCTGACATCATGGAGGCTTTTGTGGTTATAGAGTCCCTGACTGTTGACGTTGATTTCAACATGGGCTTGCATTTGATCATGAGTGACTTGCCAGCTTTCATAATGGGTCGCCAGTACCATCATCAGTATTTCTTTCGGAGTTGTTTTCAGCGCATCGGGGCCTAGCTGTTGTGTTGCAATGTCCATGTAAATTGCCACACGCTCCCGCATCGCGTCAAAATCGATCTCGCCAATGTCTGCACCCTCTAGCTTATGATTCGGCTTTTCCGCAAAGTTCATATGCGGATGTGAGCTGGCTTTCTGGGCAAAAAAAGTGTTGGGGTCTAACTGTTGGATGCTTACCGCATTACTGTCGCCAAAGCCTTCGGGGTGGCCGTGGCTGTTAAACTCACCGGTGCCGAATAACACGGCGTTATCGTCCTTTAAGTCAATGATACGAAGTTCACCACCCGACACATCCATGGTAAAGCGTGTATCATCACCACCACCGCTATCAAGACCGGTGCCACTGGTCCACAGCACATTGTCATTGGTGTCATACATCGACATCTCGCCATGCTTGTTCAAGGATAGTCGGTCACCTGTAAGCCCCAATTTAATAAAATCATTGTTTTCTTTATCCCAAATAAGCGCTTCCCTTGAGTGGGTCAAAGTAAACCAAAAGCGGCCATCTGCCGATTTTATAAAACTGTTATCACCTGCTTTTATGGTCTGGTTGGTGCCTGCACTGACATCGGTTTTGAAGTAGTCCTCTACCGGTTGATAAGCCGCTTCGTAAGGATGGACCTGCCAACTCCCGTTGTCATTTTTAAGCTCCGTCAATAACGCCCCATCCAAGTCGTTGAAGATTTTCCAAGTACCGTCATTGTAGAATTCAAGACGGGTTAAGGGGCTAAAAAACGCATTATTGTCCAGCCCCGAGTGGTAGTGGACGCGACCGTCGCGCTCTCTTGCGATCAAATTGCCATGTGAGTTTAATCCCAGAGTCGCTTTATCCTTCTTAATCATATCGTCATCGTTAAGTGAGCTTCGCCACAAAACGGTATCAAATTTGCCAGTCGCCTCGTTGAGTTGGCGCACATGGACATTGCCTTTGGGTGTAAACAAGAACTGATATTGGCCATTTTTCGAAATCAGAGATTGACGACGATCTAAGGTCTCGCCATACGCAAATACTGTTGCTGCAGTGCTGGCGGTGCTTTGATCATTGGCCGCGGCGGCTTGATTGAATGATCCCGACGGCGGCTGGCTAGTGGGCGTGCTGGCTGGCGGTGGAGTGCTGGCGGTGTTGGTATTACCGCCAATAATATTGGTGTTGGCCACGGTTTGTACCTCTCATTATTTCTACGATTACCTGGCAAGTCGCTTACTGAATTGGGGCAGCAGTGAGTGGGCGGGTGGACATCAATACCCAAACACAGTGGACAAGACTTTGGCCTTATTACTGTGTTTGTTTCCCTAAAACACGCAGACTGCTACAAGAATTCTTGGATTGCTGCTCGATTTATAGAATAAAACAAAGGCCAGCGATGGAACATATATCGTAGTAGGTAGTTAAACTCGGGGTTAAGCACGCTATAGCGAAGTCAATAGATAAAAAGATATAGGCGATTTTATTATTATTCTGTCCTCTGCATTCAAATCCCTGACACCGAACGACCACTGACGGTGGCATTGATTAGCTGTAGTTCAAATTCCTTGTCATCGTTTTTATATTGTTCCAGCCGAATTAAGAGGTTCTGCCAGTCTTGAGCAAGCCATAAATAGGTGTGTCGTTTTTTGCCTGTTCGAATCACCTTGACTTTAAGTGCGTTTAACTGACCCAGTGAGGTTTGCGTTATTTCCTGCCCCAGGATCTCAAACTGATATTCTTTGATACGGTTTTTATCGGCAATACGGTACTGATAATCATCGACACCCGTCAGCAGATCATACTGAAGCTGCAATTGAAAACTCAGGCGGTCCAGCGCTTGGGCTGGGTTTTTAATAATGTGCACTGTTTCATCTTCGGTGCTGACAATTTGCTGATTGGTCCAGTCAAAGCTCAGCATCTTTTTCTCTTCGCTACCGATAATCGTGCGAGTATGGGTAAAACGGATGGGCTTAATATGATTGTTTTCCCAGCTAAATTGAGAGGTTTCAGACAGAGAGGCCAGCCAGGATGACGCTGAGAAGTGTAACTCCCCTAAGTTTTGGTTGTTGTTGATTGAGCGGAATTCCCGCGTTGCTTTAAGGGGTACGCCTTTGATAAAGGCATTGTAATTGGCTTTAAAAAAAGGCAGTTGCTCAGGCTTGGCCAGTAGGTGGCCAGAAAAGCTCAGTAAAGCTGCTGTAACGACAGTGAACCAGATCTTATGCATGGGCTACCTTTGTCTGTTTAACAAATTGAAAACCCTTTGCGGGCAGTTGCTGTTCTGCTAAATACGCTTTGTTTTCGGCCATTGATAATTCACCCTCGGCAAACCACTTAACCGCCATAGGGTAGATAATATGCTCTTGGGCTTGCACTCGTTTAGCCAGGGTGTCGGCCGTATCGTCACCGGCAACGGGCACTTGGGCTTGGATAATCGGTGGGCCGCCATCGAGCTCATTGGTAACGAAATGCACCGTGACACCGTGGATCTTATCACCGGCATCGATAGCGCGTTGATGGGTATTTAAACCTTGGTATTTTGGGAGTAGAGAGGGGTGAATATTGAGCATTTTTCCCTGGTATTGGCGAACAAAGCCTGGTGTCAAGATCCGCATAAAGCCTGCAAGTACCAATAGATCCGGTTGGTACTGATCAATCTTGGATGCGAGGACTTTATCGAAGCGTTCCCTGTCGGCAAAGGCGGTGTGATCTAAGCTAATGGTCGGGATGCCGGCTTTAGCGGCTCTTTCCAGGCCCAATACCCCGGGGCGGTTACTCACTACTGCCACAATGGTGATCGGCAGCTCGTCGGCGGTTTGCCGGTCTATAAGTGCCTGTAGGTTAGTGCCGTTACCGGATATAAGTACTACCACGCGGCAGTTGTTGGTCGCCTTATCAAGCAAGGTGGTCACCTTGGATCAGCACTTCATGGTGGTCGGCTTTGGCGTCAATATGTCCGATGGGCCATGCCTGTTGGCCTTCGCCCGTTAACAACTCAATGGCTTTATCGGCATTGTTTTTGTCGACGCAAACGACCATGCCCACACCACAGTTAAAGGTGCGATACATTTCATTGGCGGCAATATTGCCTTTCGCTTGCAGCCATTTGAATACCGGGGGCATGGCCCAGCTGCTGGCGTCAATGACGGCACGGCTGTGTTCAGGAAGTACCCGCGGTAGGTTTTCCAGCAAGCCGCCGCCAGTAATATGGGCGATAGCGTGAATAGGTAAGTGCTTGATCAACTTGAGTATCGGTTTGACGTAGAGTTTGGTCGGGGCCATTAGCGCGTCGGCCAAGGGCTTGCCCTCCAGATCGGTGTGTAAATCGGCATCGCTGAACTCGAGGATTTTACGGATTAGTGAGTAGCCATTGGCGTGAGGTCCGCTTGCGCCAAGAGCAATCAGTACGTCACCTGGCTTGACTTTAGAGCCGTCAATAATTTCACTTTTCTCAACCACGCCGACACAGAATCCGGCCAGGTCGTAGTCGTCACCTGCGTACATCCCCGGCATTTCAGCGGTTTCCCCGCCGATCAGGGCACAACCTGATTGCAGACAGCCCGCGCCAATACCGCTGAGGACATCGGCGGCTATATCCACCTTGAGTGCGCCCGTTGCATAGTAGTCTAAAAAGAACAGGGGCTCAGCACCACAAACGATAAGGTCGTTGACGCACATGGCCACCAGGTCAATACCGATGGTGTCGTGTTTGTTGAGCATCATCGCCAGACGCAGTTTAGTGCCCACACCATCTGTACCCGACACTAAAACCGGCTGCTTATAGCCTGGGGGCAGTTCGCAGAGTGCGCCAAAGCCGCCAAGCCCCGCCATCACCTCAGGTCGACGGGTGCGCTCGGCAATGCCTTTGATTCGATCAACCAGGGCATTGCCTGCATCAATGTCGACGCCTGCATCTTTGTAGCTTAAACCGGCGGTTGCGGGAGGTGAATCAGTCATAATGTCTCTAATGTGCTGGTAAATAATAGTCTGAAGGGTAAAAAGGCCGCTATTCTATCAGCTAGAGCCTACAGCGAATAGTTCACAGCGTGTAGTCAACTGGCTATAAAAATGCATTTTTGCTGTGAGCTGTTTAGCGTAATCCCATTCCAGTGTCACTTTTGCAGTAGATTTTGGCAGCCTGTTTATGTCACACTTGCCCAAGTTTACTGTTGCAAGTAAAAAATCAGCTGGCGACTTAACTCTAGTGAAATTTCGTTTAAAATCAAACCAGTACAAAAGTTTGTGGCTTTACTCTACAGATGAGTGTCCACTGCTCCCGCAGCCGTCTTGTTTCATTACTGGCAAGTGTCTGGGAAAAACCTACAAAATCCGCCAGAGATTTTGCATTTCTCTCTGGCTAAAAATAAGATTCGCTCTGAGAGCAGTGCTTGAACTCTAAACACCCACAGATGAATATTGCCTGAAGACTGAAGTAAGTATCCATTTAATGTTTAACAAAGCGTGTTTAAGAGGACTATTGTGGTAAAAAATCCTATAGCGCTATTGCTACTGGTAGTGGCAACTATTGCTGTGCCAGCTTATAGCGAACAGCCTCTTGACCTCTACTCAAGCACGGCACTTGTGCTTAATCAAAGCGCAGAGCTGAGGCGTCAGGCAGCGATCAGCGGTCTGTCGACAGTACTTGTGCGCCTGTCCGGACGTCGGGACATTGTACAAAGCCCCGCGGTCGCCTCAGCGCTTAAGAATGCGAGCAGTTATTTATACCAATTCAGCTATCAATCCACGGATCAAACGCTTACCATAGCGGGCTCTGAAAAGCCCGCCACGCGTTTGTTGATGCGCTTTAGTGAAGCGCCCTTGGAAAATCTGCTGCGTGAGTCTCGGCTACCGATATGGCCGAGCAGCCGCCCTGATGTGTTGCTGTGGACTGCGGCCAATGGTAGTGGTCAGCGCTATGTGTCGACCGACTCAGATTTAGGTCGCGCATTAGCAAGTGCCTCACGCCAACGGGGCTTGCCTATTGTGAATCCACTATTGGATTTACAGGATAGAACCGCCCTGCCGCTTGCCCGCCTTTGGGCGATGGACGAGGGCAGTGTTCGAGTCGCCGCCAGTCGTTATAAAACCGCTGCTGTGTTATTTGGGCGCTTTAGCAAAAGCCGCACACAGTGGACTGGGAGTTTTATTTTGCTCCATCAGGGGCGCAGTGAGTACATTAGAGTAACAGGCCCAAGTCAAACGGATGTAGCCAATTCCCTTATTGATCGGGCGACCGATTATTTTGTTGGTATTTATGCCATTACACCAGGCATACAAAGTGGCGCAGCGTCATTGTTGGTTAAGGTCGATAATGTCAATGACTTTAGTGACTATGCCGGCGTCAATCAATATCTGGAATCTTTGCCAGTGGTTCAGTCCTTGACCCTGTCGGAGGTTAGGCCGAGTCAGGTCGTGTTTCGCTTACAGTTAGGCGCCGATATCGATCAGTTTTTAAGAAGGCTTGCATTGGACAGAAAACTTCGCCGAATGGATAGCGACTTACCCTCTGCGGCTCCCCTTCATTCTGTTGCGGCCTCTGCGGATCAGCAGTGGCAGACCAATGGAGTCAATCTCAGTGATACTCCCTCGCTGGAATTTGTATGGCAGTAATTCCCTTGCTTGATGTGGTTGCGCCCTAGATATGGCCGTGCAAATTCCCTTGGCGATTGCGCTGGATGTTGATTCCACTTTCGATAATTTTTATACCACCAAGGCAAGCCAGGCCTGCGTTAATTTTTTAAAAGAGTTTGTGTCTGCCAACCCTGGTGCAAATGAAAAACTGGTCTACTTATGGGGTCAGTCTGGCAGTGGCGTTTCCCATTTAATCGAAGCCGTGCAGCATTATGCGCTATCGCTATCAATACAATATTTACCTCTGCAAGAACTACTACACCATTCTCCCGCTGATATTTTTGACGGTTTAGAGGCCTTGGATATGGTGTGTGTTGATGATATGGATTGTCTCTGCGGTAATACCCAGTGGGAACAGGCCTTGTTTCACTGCTTTAATCGCCTGCGCGATGCCGGTAAGCGAATACTTATTGGTGCTCATCAGTCGCCCCGTCAACTGCCCCTGCAGCTCTCGGATTTGCAATCGCGATTACAGTGGGGGATGACTTTTTATTTGCCTGCACTATCGGAGGCTGAACAATCTGCGGTGTTAGCCTTCCGCGCGCAACGTTTGGGTTTGGCGTTACCCGATGAATTGATTCACTATGTGTTACAGCGAGTGGGGCGCTCTAACCGAGAGCTGGTGGATATGATTAAACAACTGAATCACCAGTCGCTGGTGGAACAGCGCAAATTGACCATTCCCTTTGTTAAAAAAGTGTTGGATCTTTAGTAGTCAATCACCTTAGAATTTGTCCTGTTCCTAGTCGACTTTCTAGTCGACTTTCTAGTCGACCTTCTAGTCGACCTTAAAGAAAGATAAATCCTGGCGAATTTTTTTGGCGCTATCCAGCATTTGGTTACTGGATTTGGCCGCCTTCTCGACCATTGCCGCATTTTGCTGGGTGGTTTGGTCAATGCTGCCAAT
>JBCBZU010000402.1:0-2713 GCA_039815165.1 Pseudomonadota bacterium | reverse complement strand
CTCGATAAAATTTATTGAAATTTGAAAAATCAAAGACTCTGACCCCATTGATTTTGGCTTGGCCGCATACATGCGCTGTTGATTTCGAAAGGGTTAGATTAAGCTTGATTTTTGCTTTGGTCTTCATCAAGCTTATGGTTTAGATGGCTGATTGGTATTGACTTTATGGACGCATTATTTTGGCACAAACGTTGGCAGGACAATCAAATTGGTTTTCATGAATCGAGTGTGAACCCTTTATTGGTGGAGCATTTCCGTAAGATGGGCCTGGGTAATCACTCGCGGATTCTGGTTCCTCTTTGTGGCAAGTCTCACGACTTAACATGGCTGGTCTCTCAAGGTTTAACGGTGGTCGGGGTAGAGCTGAGTAAGGTGGCGGTGGAGTCTTACTTTAGTGAATATGGTTTGGATGCGGTTATCTCAAGTTCGGGAACGCTGCTGTCTTATAAAGTGGCAGGGCTCGAGATACTTGTCGGGGATATTTTTCAGGTAACAAAAGCGATGCTTGGGACCATCGACGGTATTTATGACCGTGCGGCTCTGGTTGCGCTGCCGGATGCTATGCGCCGCAATTATACGCAGCAACTGATGGATATTACCGCCAGCGCCAGGCAATTATTGATTAGTTATGAGTACGACCAGTCGCTTATGGAGGGGCCTCCCTTTTCGATCAGTGACGATGAAATAAAGCGACACTACGGCAATAGCTATGAGATTTTACTTCAACAAAATCAGCGGCCAGTGGGCAAATTTACTGGGCAGGCTGTCAATGAAAAAGTATGGCTTTTAAAAACAAAATAACGCGGTTTATAAGCGCTGAACTTGTTACTGTTGGCGCTTATTCCGGGACTACATCAAATTGTTGAATAAGTGGCTGGAAGTGTTCTGCCGCATCTGCCCGGGCAATCACCAGGGTTACTTTACCCACATTAAAGCCCCATTTACTCATGGCGGTTTCGTTAATGACTATCCCTGGCGCTACTTGGTACATCCAGTCATCCATGGACAGGGTGATGGTGCTGTCTTTGTAGGGAACAATTAATGAGTACACCAGGTGCACTGCATTGCCGCTGGATCGGATATGGGCCTGGCCCTTTACATCGGGGGCGGTGCCAATGTAGCCGCCGTTCTCCGCTGGCTGCATTGTCCAGATGCGGGTCTCGCGCTTGCCGTCGTTAAACCAAAAGACTTCATCCAAGGTGCCCACACCATTGTCCCAACTGCCTTTTAATACGGCTTTAAAATAGCGTATGACTTTTCCTGAGCGGTCGCGCACAATGCCGTAGGCAAGCAGATCGCCCGCAAAGAAATTCTCTAATACAAGCTCGGGTTCTCGCCCTTGATAGTCTTCTATCTTGGGGGTGGAGCAGGATATAAGAATCCCGGCAACCATAATTATAAAGCCTAGCAAAACGAGCTTTTTCATAGTTATCACTCTGGCAAATACTCAGTTATACGCTATTACTTAATATCAAGATCGCTCACTTTTTGATCATGAGCGAGTTGTAGTAGCGCTTTTGGCGTGTAGTTTACGGCAAGTAGTCGGCAGGAGTTATACGATGTTTAAGTATATTGCCATTGTTTTAGTAAGTTTTTTTTGTTCGTCCAGTTTCGCACTAGGGGTCTATGAATGGACCTTGGATGTCAACACAAGTTCGTGGCATAGCAGCCCCACTTACGGTAGAGGTAATTTTTATAATGAGGATAACGATGGCTTTGGCTTTAGCTATGGCTATTCTGATATGCTCGATTTTAAAATGGGTTACTTCGAAAATAGTTATCACAACACCTCAGTCTATGCGGGTTTAGCGCTAAATAAAGATTACTATTTTTATAACGATATTGTCTTATCACCCGGAATCGGTGTGATGTTCACGACCGGTTATAAAGACACTAATCTGAATGCGCCAACGCTTGCGCCTATTGTTCATCCATCAATTACCATTGGGCACAGAATGTTACGTTCAACCATCGGCTATATTCCCTATGGGGAAAATACCGTGTTGACCTTTCAAACCCAAATTCAGTTTTAGGATCGCACTTGGCAGTAGGCAAGAGGCAAGAGGCAAGTTGGCAACACTACCTTAGGTAAACCCATGTTTATTGATGAAGACCACGATAGCGGTCGGGAAGAGGCCATACAGGCACTGCTCAACAATGCTATGGGTAAAGCGGGCAAGTCGCTTGAGAAAGTGGTCGACAGTATTGTGGAGGTCAACACGCCAAGCACCCACTGGGTCAATAACAACAATTTACAGGTGACGCTGTCGGGTTTGAGTTTACCAGAGCAATCCATTGTGATGCGTCAATCGTTTCGCGGACAGCTCCGTGGTGAAATGATTATACTATTAGAGCATGGCGCAAAGCACTATCGCCTTGGCAAGGTCATGGGCTATGACGACAAAATGACCACGCTCAATATTCAAGAGTTGACCTTGGAGCTTGCCAATATTCTCTCTGGTGCCTGCATTAACGGCCTGTCACAGCAGTTAAAAATTAAACTCTATTTTGATTCACCTTCATTGATAAGCCAGCAGGCCTCTGTTGACCAAATTCTTGCAAGCAAACACTTACGCTGGACAGATGCCTTGTTTATGGATGTAGGCTACAAGGTCAACAGTATTTCTATGAAGACACATTTAATTCTCTCCATGGTCGAGGAGGATTCCCATGAGCTGTACCGATTAATCGATTTACAGCTGGAACATCAATG
>JBCBZU010000480.1:0-1894 GCA_039815165.1 Pseudomonadota bacterium | reverse complement strand
TGTCGTCGAGCTGGACAGCTCCAAGACCCGGATGATCGATGCCTTCGGCGGCGATCGAATTTTAGGGGCGATTTTGTTTGAAAATACCCTCGACAGGGAAATAGAGGGTAAGAAATCCTCTTATTACCTCTGGGAAAATAAACAAGTCGTACCTTTTCTAAAAGTTGACAAAGGCCTTGCCGAAGAAAATAACGGCGTACAAATGATGAAGGATATTCCAGGGCTTGATCAATTATTAGCAAAAGCCAAGCAGCAGGAGGTGTTCGGCACCAAAATGCGCTCGGTGATAAAAATGGCCAACGAACCCGGTATCCATGACCTTATCAAACAACAGTTTGATATTGGCAAGCAGATTATTGCCGCCGGTTTAGTGCCGATTATAGAGCCGGAAGTGGATATTAATAGCCCACAAAAGCCAGAGGCTGAAGCCATCTTGCGTACCGCCCTTAGCGAACAAGTCAATGCACTCAACAGCGACCAACAAATTATGCTGAAATTGACCTTGCCCGAAGCGGATAATTTTTACCGCGATTTAGTTGAGCACGATAATGTGCTGCGAGTGGTGGCTTTATCAGGGGGCTATAGCCGTGAAGAGGCCAATCGTCGTTGTGCTGCCAACAAGGGCGTTATTGCCAGTTTTTCCCGCGCGCTGACGGAGAGCCTGTCCGCGCAGTTGTCGGATGATGAATTTAACTCCGTATTAGATCGCTCGATCGAGAGTATTTATCAAGCCTCTGCCAGTTAATTATAAAATACAGACTGGGTATAAAGGCAAGCAAGCTGATCGCGGTAATGGATACCGAAAATGGATACCGAAAATGAAAGTTGTCCAAAGTGATTAAAATACTGTTAACAAGCCTGACAAAAGGGGTGTGTATGCGTGTACTTATCGGTGTAATCGTGGTTTTTCTTTCCTCAATAGCCTTTGCTGACAATGGCGTGGTCGCGCTCAAAAGTCATTACAGTGTAAAAATTACCATGGACCGCCTACAGAATGTGTTGAAAAATAAAGGCATGACCATCTTTAAACGCGTTGACCACGCTCAAGGCGCGGCCAGTGTGGGTAAGACGCTGCGCCCAACAGAATTATTAATTTTCGGAAACCCAAAGGTGGGGACCCCACTGATGCAATGCGCGCAAACTGTCGCCTTGGACTTGCCGCAAAAAATGCTCGTCTGGGAAGATTCAGAGGGAATTGTCTGGCTAGGCTACAACAGCCCCAACTATCTCGCGGAGCGTCACCGTATCAGTGGTTGTGATCAAGTGCTTAACAAGGTCTCTACTGCTCTAGGTAATTTTGCCAAAGCCGCCACTCAAAAAAAATAGTTAAAGGCCTGATTGGGGGTTAAACAGTGTCGCTGCTCTCTAATCACTTCGCGCAAGGTCTGCTCTGGCGATGTTGAAAAAGTGCGTTTTACTTTTTTTGCACGGTGTATCGTGAACAGCATCACATTAAATTTGTGAAAATGATCAAATACGATGAGGGGGCAGAACCGCTAAATCGTTTAAATTTTCGCTTTTGCTTGATTCTGACTATAAAAAAAAAGGATGTCTGCTATGCTTATCAATAAGGGTTAATTTTAATCCGGTTTATTGTTTAGTGAGGCCTTCTATGACAGGTGTCATTATGAACGAAGTAGACAACAGGCAATTTATTCGCCATCCATCCAACATTCCCATCGAATATTGTTTCGTTGACAGACCTCTTGTTGTATCTGATTCAACCAATAACGTCAGCGCCGGAGGTTTAAGTTTTAGGGCCAATCAATATATTGAGCCCAACTCGTGGTTACAATTACACATTCCCATTCATCACGAATATGTTGAAATTGATGCCCGTGTGCTTTGGTGTCAGCCAGGTACTGATAATGCCTACGATTGGGGGGTTATGTTT
>JBCBZU010000133.1:0-6206 GCA_039815165.1 Pseudomonadota bacterium | reverse complement strand
TAGTGACAAAGATAGTGACAAAGATAGCGCCACAGATAAAGCCAACGAAGCCGCTTATGCGGCAGTGCTGTCTTATCAACAGCATTTAGACTATCTGCGCAAAGGCAGTATATACCCCGGTCAGCCAGTGCAGCCGCCACAAGATGACTCCAGCCCGGCGATACAGCAGTGGAAACAACGGGCGGTTGACAGTATGTTGCGCTTTGCAAGCACCTTTGAGGCGGATCCGCGCTCAGCGCAAGTATGGCTAAGCGCAGGCGAGTACTTATATAGCCTGATGCAATATCCACGCACGGTCGAGGTCTTGCAGGCGATGGTGGCGGCCACTACAGCGGCTGATATTAATCTAAAAAAATCGGCTTATGGATTAATGGCACAATCCCACTTCAACTTAAACGATTTTCAACAAGCAGAAGACAATTTTTTAAATCAGCGCAATCTTATTGCGCCCAATACCCCCGAGTATCAGCAAGTGACTGAAAAACTCGCCACATCGATTTATAAAAAGTCAGAAGCCACTATCGAATCTGGCGATAAGGCAGCAGCAATTACCCAACTGTTAACAATCAAACAGCTGGCACCAAATTCGCCAATACGCATCACCGCTCAATACGATGCCGCTTCACTGTTATTGGATCAGCAGCGCTGGCCGGAAGCAATTGTAGAATGGCAAGAGTTACAGACTCTCTATCCAAACCACGAATTGGCGGTAGAGTACCCGCGCAAGCTTGCCTTTGCCTATGAAAAAAATGGCGACTGGCAACAGGCAGCGACCACTTATTTATCTTTGGTAGACACCGATACCGATGCAGATATTAAACAAGAAGCGCTTTTTCTGGCGGCGACCATGTTCGAGAAAGATCAGCACTATGCCTTAGCGGCCGATAATTTCACTGCTTATGCAGAGCGCTATAAGCAGCCCTTTGACCGCTATATGGAAGCCTTGTACGGCGCAGCAATCAATCACGAGCGCTTGGGCGAAGCTGTTGAGCGCAATAAATGGCTGGTGCAAATTATTCAAGCGGATGCCCGCGCAGGTGACAAGGCCAGCAGCCGTAGCCGCTGGCTGGCCGCGTGGTCCAATGCAACATTTGGCGATTTCTATGCGCAGCGCTTCAATGCGACAACGCTTTCTTTACCCATCGTTAAAAGTATTCCACAAAAGAACACATGGCTACAGCAGTCTGTTGAATACTATCAACTCGCGGCCGATTATGGAATTTTAGAATTTGTGACTATGTCGAGCTACAAAATCGGTGTTCTCTATCGTCAGTTTGCCAGCGATTTGCGCAACTCCCCGGTCCCGCAAAACCTTTCCGCAGACAATCAGTTGACCTATGCGGCGATTCTTGAAGAGCAGGCAGCACCCTTTGATCAATTGGCGATAGATGTGCACCAGCTCAATCTCGAGCGAGCCTGGGCAGGCCAATTTAATCGCTGGATTAATAAGAGTTTTGCACAAATGCGCATATTGATCCCGGAGCGCTTTAAGAAAGATGAACGAATAGTGAGTTACGGCGATGGTTTGCGTTAATTTACCTCTCTATAACACTAAGCTGAGCGTAATGACTTTATTGATACTGTCAGTGTTTTTATTGAGTGGATGCGGTGCTGCACCAAGGCTTCCCGACAATAAAACCGTGGCCAGCACTGGCCTGCGCACGGGTGGCAATATGGATAGCAATATCACTCTATTACCCACACTAGACTATATTCCCGTATTAAAAATCGATAAAAAAGGCAGGCCCATTCCCTACCGGCCCGCACAAAACCCTTATTTGAAAGGCAGTACTCGGGTAAGTCGTGAAGCGACGGATGCGTATCAACGGGCGAAGCAAGCCTTTATTATTCATGATTTCGAGGGCGCCCAACAGCAGTTACACTATTTGCTCAATAACAATGCGAGATTATCGGGTCCTTGGGTAATGTTGGGCGATATTTCTTTAAAGCAAAACGCCCTTGAACAGGCAGCAGCACACTATCTACAAGCCATTGCAATTAATAAGCGCAATATAAATGCGTATTTACGATTGGCGAAAGTACAGCGCATGCAGGGCAAGTTTTTGCGGGCCCAAAATACCTATGCCAAGTCACTGGCCATTTGGGCTGATTTTCCCGAAGCCCATTTAAATCTTGGTATTCTTTACGATCTTTATCTAAATGACCCGGTTATGGCGCAAAAGCATATTGAGGCCTATCAGTTTTTAACTGGGGGCAAAAATACCGAGGTGGCCGCCTGGCTTAGAGATTTGCAAAAGCGAACGGCAGAAGTAGACGGCGACCAGCAGGTCGGTAAAACCATTCCAATATCCTAATGTGACGACTATGAACATAAACATCAATGATAATAATGGCTTTCTGCACAGTGTTGTGAGTCAATGTTCGTGTATTCTATTGCTGTGGATACTGTCTGCAAGCAGCGTTGCGCAACAGCCAAATAGTGAAAAGGGTGAAAGTGATCAAGGTAAGCCAGAGGGTGATGTGCTTTACTTAAAGTCAAGAATTTATGGTGACAAGGAACAGCCATTAGTGAGTTATTTTATTCCATGGAAGGGCACTCAATCCCCAGACAGTTTATCGTGGCAACTGGAACGTAAAAACGATGACACCTTAAATCTAGTGGATAGAGATATTATGCTAAGATCCATTAATATTTATACTGAAATGCAGCTCGAAATAAAGGACCAATAAGCCGGTAACTGAAGGTGTCAGGGAATGAATAAGGGAATGTATTAGGCAATGGATAATAGAATAAAGCGTTCTACACCGAATTCTATACTATCAACTCGGGCTAAAACTTACACAAGTAAAGAGTGAATGTGATGACAGAGCTATACGGAACAATAACCCTTTTCTTTCAAGAGGGCGGTTTATTTTTATACCCCATTGCGCTGGTGTTTGCGATTGGCTTGGCCATTGCCATTGAGCGGTGGATATTTCTTGCGCGCGAAAAATCCATCAATATAAAAGCCTTTAATGATTTTTTACCGCTGTTAAGAAGTACCGATCTTGAAAAAATGCATCTCTACTCCCGTGAAAGCCGCGCACCGGTGACGCGTATTATCGCCTGTGGCTTGGATATGATGAAAGTATCCAAACAGCGGGCCGATGTCGAAAATTCAATGAGCGAGGGCATGTTGGAAACCATGCCGCAATTAGAAAAACGCACAGGTTATTTAGCGGTACTCGCCAATGTGGCGACACTGTTGGGTTTGTTGGGTACGATTATTGGCCTTATTGGTGCTTTTACGGCGGTGGCCAATGCCGATCCTGCACAAAAGTCCCAGTTGCTATCAACCTCTATCTCGGTTGCGATGAACACCACCGCCTTCGGTTTGATTGTGGCGATTCCACTGTTAGTGTTACATGCCATTTTGCAAAATAAAACCGCGTCTATTGTGACCAGTATTGAAATGTCAGCGGTTAAATTTCTCAATATCATGACCTTGCATCGCTTTATTGAAGCCGGAATTGCGCGCTCAGCCAATGAACCGCCGCCCTCAGAGGCACCCGCTGCGCAAGCGAGCATTGTCTCCACCGGGACCTAAACAAAATGCGCTTTCAGTATCGCCACAAGCCTGAAGATGAAGCCGAATTGGACGTGACGGCATTCTTGAACTTAATGATTGTGCTCGTGCCAGTGTTGTTGCTCACCATGACCTTTACTCAGGTCACGGTGCTGGAGATTAAACTCCCTGAATTAACCGGCGGTACGCTAAATAGCGAGGATACCCAATCAACATTAGAAGTGCTTATCACCGAAAAGGGTATTCGCGTGATCTATCCAGAAAATGTTGTGGTGCAAAACATTCCCGCAACAGTAGGCCAAAACGGTGAGCTGGAATATGATTTTGACCGTTTGTCTTTGGTTATGCAGGCCCTTAAAAAACAATTAAACGATAAAAAAGACGCAGTGGTACGGGCCTCACCCAATGTTGGCTATCAGCACTTGGTCTCCACCATGGACGCCGTTAAGTCGTTTAAAACGGTTGTCGTCACCAGCCTGGAAGAATTTGAATTGTTCCCGGATATTTCTCTGGGAGATGTCACTGAGTAAGATGATTAGCCAAACCTTTCTCTCACCACAATATAAAAAGAATCCATTTGCCACTAAGCTTAATCTGGTTGCCTTGATGGATATTTTTACCATTCTGGTTTTCTTTTTGCTGCTCAATTCTGGTGAAAGTGAAAATGTGGAATATGAACGCTTTGTGCAACTGCCCAGTTCCACTACTGGAACCGCACCCCACAAACAACTGACAATACTGATTGGCGAAACCGAAATCTGGCTGGAAGATAGCCCTATTATCAAAGTGGAAGAGGCACTTAAAAAACCAGGGGAGCTGATTGAGCCATTGGCGGCTGCCCTTAGTGAACACACACAGAAGCGAGGCGAACTGTCGGGCTTTGAAAAAGCCAACGGTTTATCAGTAGTAATTATGGGTGACAAAAATGTCCGCTATGCGCTGTTAAAAAGCGTGATGGCTACTTGCCGCCAGCAGGATTACCGAAATATTTCCCTGGCGGTGAATCAAGGGGTTGTTGTCAATTCCCCCGGCTTGGATACCACGGGTGCAGGTGGTTAATATGTCCGCATCAGCAGCCACACCCCCATCAATAATCATGTCGTCTTCTTCCCCTGAATGGCAGCCTTGTTCGCTAACGCTGGAGCTACCGTGGAACAGTGGTGAAGCTCAGCAACAGCAATTTAAATCTGTACTTAAACGAGTACTGCTTATTCTCTTGCTCTTGTTTTTGATTATTCCCTTTCTACCGCAGTTTGAACCAGACTTTGTGGAAGAACAAACCGATCTGATCATCACCAAGGTACTGCTAGAGCCCATACCGCCCCCGCCGCTACGTGTGGAGCCTAAACCAAAGCCGGTAGAACCGCCCAAGCCAGACAAGCCGGTTGCCAAACCAAAAGAGATTGTGCCTGCAACAGCCAAAGCCGCGACGATTAAAACCTCCAGCCAGCAAAAGGCCACATCAGCAGACAAAACCGCGCTTAAGTCAGATAAGGTCGACAAGAAAATCTCTGTGCGCAGTTCCCAAGGTTTGAATGAGCTCTCGAGCCAGTTGAGTGAACTGCGGGGTTCTCTGGACTTAACAAAATTACAAAATAAAAACGTGTCTAGCAACTCTGCGGGTAGTGTGGCGACAAGTGCGCGACAGCGCCTGGGTAATGCTCAGACCTTTGACAGAAGCAGCGGTATTGATGTCGACGGCAGCATTACCCGTCGTCAGTCGACGACGCTGGCATCACGCACAACAACGGCAGTTGATGGCCTGGTGACAAGTGATTTGGGCGCCAGTGGCGACCAGTCTATCCTCTCATCCGGTGGCAAATCAAAGCGGGATGATGAAAGCATTCGGCGCACAATGGAGAGCGTCAAAAGTAATGCCACTGGGCTCTACCGGCAGGCGCTTCTGGACGATCCAAGTTTTGAAGGTACTCTGGTTGTCAGTCTGACTATCGAGCCCGATGGCTCCATTTCAGATCTACGCTTGGTCTCGAGTAATCTCGGTTCTAAGGCGTTTGAAGACAGGTTTTTGTCGCGTATAGCCCGTTTGGATTTTGGTGCAGAAGATGTAGAGCCTAGACGGTTAAAATACGACTATATATTTTCTCCGCCTTAAGCTGCCAACTGATTTTTCCAGCGTAAAAAACCGGGGCCATCATCGTCCAGCGATGCACTATTCTGCCTTCGTTTTCAAAGCCATTATTCGTAAGCGACCCGCGCGTATAATGTGAAGCACCTTATACCCAGTCTATGTTTTCAAAGGCTGAGAGTATATTCACCGAGGGCAAATAAGACTATACAATCGTTTTTTTCGTGGTTCAGTCCAGGAAATGCTCGATAAATGTGAATTATAGGCCTGTTGTTGATGAATTCTTTTCTTTTTGTGAACAAGACACTGTTTGCTTGCGGCTAAATGTGAACGCTGACCTTTCATCTCCCTGCATTTTGTTTATTATTCGAACATATATTCCGAGTTTTATCGTTTTGATCAAAATTTAAGCCTTTTTATTATATAAATCTAATAAAAGTGTAAGCAAAAAACAATTCCAAAAAACAAGTCAGAAACCCAATCGATGTTTCTGATGGAAGGGGCGAGTGGTTCATGTTGTCGAATGTAATGGTCTTAATCAATAAAAGTTCATTATTTTGGGGAATACTGGCCATAACCACGCTCACCGCCTG
>JBCBZU010000467.1:0-2094 GCA_039815165.1 Pseudomonadota bacterium | reverse complement strand
TTGATAATTTCAGATCCAAATTCGGGTTCTAAGCCCACTGCTTTATCACCCAGCCATTGCCATCGGGGTGCATCCAGTGCGGCTTGCGGGTTCATTCCAAAATCAATCATATTAGTAAGCACTTGCACCTGACCCTGGGGCTGCATGTATTCACCCATAACGCCAAGGGCGCCAAGCGCACTGGCGCCCTTGGTAATGAATCCGGGAATAATGGTGTGAAAGGTTTTTTTATTGGGTTGCAGGTAGTTGGGGTGCTCGGCGTTTAAGGAGAAATCCGCACCACGGTTTTGCATGGCGATGCCCGTACCGGGAATAACAACGCCAGAGCCAAAGCCGTTGTAGTTGCTTTGAATATAGGAAACCATATTGCCTTTGCTGTCGGCCGCGGCAAGGTAGACGGTGCCGCCTTTTGGGGGGGCGCCGGGTAGGGGTTGTAGGGCTTGTTCGCCAATTAAACGTCTGCGGCTATCGGCGTAGGTTTCTGCCAATAGTTCGTCAACGGTATAAGGCATGCAATCACTCTGGGTAATAAACGCCTTGCCATCGATAAAGGCGAGCTTCATGGCCTCAATTTGTTTGTGTAAGGTGTCGATGCTGTCGCGCTTGTCAAATTGATATTGTTTAAGGATATTTAAGGCCATAAGTACAACCAGGCCCTGGCCATTGGGCGGCATTTGCCAAATGTCGTAGCCACGGTAATGCACACTGATTGGCTCTACCCACTCAGCGTGATAGCGGGCAAGGTCGTCTAAGGTGAGTACGCCGCCTGTGGTTTGTGAGAAGGCGGCGATTTGGTGAGCCAATTCACCACGATAAAAACTTTCTGCATGAGTTGCCGCAATACTTTTTAAGGATTTTGCGTGATCAGGCATGGAAAAAAGTTGGCCTGCTTTGGGTGCCTGACCGTTGATGGTAAAGGTATCAAACCAATTTTTTTTGATTTGCGGATCAATCGTTGCAGCCGACAGCACGCGGTCCATTTGCTTGGCGCCCTGTTGCCACAAGCCGCTAATGGTCGGCGAGACCGGAAAGCCTTGTTCTGCCAGGCGAATTGCCGGCGCCAATACCTCGGTAAATGACAGTTGCCCCCAGCGCTTATGTAGCGTCGCCCATGCCGAGGGGATGCCCGGCACGGTAACGGGCAGCCAACCGTGTACTGGCATGTTGTTGTGATGACCCATGGCCTTGATCAGATCGGGCGTTAAGGCCGCGGGCGCGAAGGAGCTGGCATTGAGGCCGTGAAGGGCGTCTTTCATCCACACCAGTGCAAAGGCGTCGCCCCCGAGGCCGTTACAGCAGGGCTCGACAACCACAGCCGCAGCGGCGGTGGCCACTGCGGCATCGACCGCATTACCACCCGCTTTTAATATGGACAAGCCCGCCTCGGCCGCAAGGGGCTGGGAAGTAGCCACCATGCCGGTTTTTGCGTAGGTGGCGGTACGACGTGAGGGGTAGGGATAGGCCTGACCGTCGTTTTGGGTAATGCTCACTATTGGGAGCTGATCCAGAAGATGCAGGCAGTAACGAAGATCGCGCAGAGCGCAACTGCGGCTATTGCATCGGCCTTGGCATCGCCTGTTTCACGCTTATAGACCTTCATAATGGTGTTTTTAACATCGCCCCAGGTGGCATTGTCATCGAGTTGGTTAACAAGATCGGCGGCGGTTTGTTTTGCATTCATAGTGTCGTGCTACCTTATTAATAATTGCTGTTGACTAACTTGTGGCCGTCTATCAAGCGATAATAGTACAAGCTTACCGTTAAAACACTGTAAAGCCAGGCTGTTGCTGTGAGCTGTTGACTGTAAGCGCTATCTATTGAGCGCTATCTATTAAACCCTATCCATTAAGCGCTATCCATTAAGCCCTATCTATTTTTACACAAAGATACACACTATTAACCCGGCAATTTTAATTGTCGCGTTAATAACGCAGGACAAGGATGTCCTGCCATCGGCATAGCCGATGTAAGTCATTGAAAATCAAGCAACTTCGCACAGTTGCGCCAATTTTCAATGGCGTCAATCAAATAGTTCAGGACGAACTATTTGATTGCCAGGTTAATAACGCAGGACAAGGATGTCCTGCCAGCGGC
>JBCBZU010000022.1:0-11726 GCA_039815165.1 Pseudomonadota bacterium | reverse complement strand
GTTATTCATCACGTAGCTATAGCGGTTATAGCTTTGTGAAAGGCTGCCTGCCTGTATATGCGGATCAGCACTGATAAATCTCGCCAAGGTCGCATCATACAGCCGCCCGTTCATGTGAATCAAGTTCACTTCCTGCACGCTTTCATGACCAGTATAGCCTTTATTGGTAAATGGCAGCTGGGTGAGGTAGAGGGGGTCGTCCAGGCTGGCATTGTTTTGCCAGGGCAGGTTTCTTAGTTTGCCCCAGGAGTCAAAGCTGCGTCTGTCGACGACATTGGCGTGGGCGTCGGTGACCAGGTCGATACTGCCCAGGGCGTCTTTATGGAGGTAGCGCGTTTGCGTGCCTTTTGTGGAGGAGAGTATGTGCTCAGCCACGAGTTGCCCGGCAGCGTAGATGTAGTGTTTTTGGTCGATATCGCCATTGTTTTTTCTTAGGCGTTCGTAGAGATTACCTACGTAGAGTGTGGTATCGCCCCGATGGTTGACTTTTTTGTAGCGGGTGCGGCTTGGTCCGTAGCTAAAGGTGGCTGAGCGTCCATTTTGCGTTATTCGGGTGGGCTTGTTAAAGCTACTCCATTGAATGGTGCGACCATCGCCACCGGTCATATTGCCATTGGCATCGTAGGAGTAGTGTTTGCTTCCCGCTTTTGTAACGGCGTGTGGTTTTCCATTGTAGAGGTAGCTGCCGACGTCGGATTTGTAGGTGATATTGCCCAATGCATTGTAATTTAGCCTTTGGGTGGTATTGAGTTCTGTTACATGGCTGTAGAGGTCGCTGGTGACTTGGGTTGTTGTCAGGCGGTCCAGACGGTCATAGTCGTAGGTTTCGCGGATGTCGTTGATTAGGTCGTCGCGCAGGGTGAGGTTTTGGTAGGCATCGTATTGGTATTCCAGGTGGCGGACGGCGTCGATGACCAGCAGGCTGGAGTGAATGCTCTGCAACTGGCCGGTGGCTTGGTTGTAGGCGTAGTCGTTGACGATGCCGTTACCGTAGACTTCGGCGCTGATGCGGCCGGAGGCGTCTACGTCTACTGCGCGCCAGTAGGTGATGGTGCCTGTGCCTGCTTGTGCTGCGTAGTCGTGATAGCTATCCGCCGATTTATCCAAGGTGGTCACAAACTGGAAGCTGTGGTCCGCGGCGGCCAGTGTTTGTTCAGCGAGTACTACTAGCTGTTCGGCTGTGGCTTGATGGCGTTGGCGTTGGGTGTTGATCAGGCGGGTAAGGGCTTGCAGTTGGTCGATAGTATTGTTTAAGTGGCCCAAAAATTCTGGCGACAGGCGCTGCCCTTGGGTGACGCTGGTGGATAGCTGTTGTTGGTGTTGGGATAGTTTTTGTTGTAAACCAGAGCGGATTGAGCCACTGCCGGCCAAGGATTGATAGAAGGTAATTTGGGATTGGTAGTATTGGCCCAGGCTGCGCAGTTTTTTGGCTCTTTCCAAATAGTCATCAGCCAAGGTTGTGGCTTTGGAAATTAAGGGGCGGAGGGCGCTGTAGTTATGGCTCTCTGCGTGGGCGCGACGACCTGTAACGGCTTGGAGGAATCCGTTGGCGTTGTAGTGGTTTTGGGTGTAGAAGTGTTGTGTACCGGGGTAGGTGATGCGTTTAACGCGCCCCTGGCTGTCATAGTCAGTTTCGCTGGTAAAGCTGCCTTGGCCGGCAATGGTGCTTGTGGTGCTTACCGGGCGGCCCAGATTGTCATAGCTGTAGTCCTTGGTTAAGCCGCTGCCATTTTCTTGCAGTAATTTTCCGATACTGCCCTTGGGCGCGTTGTTTTTGCCGTAGGTCCAGGTGCTGATGCCTTCGGGCTCTATACGTTTGTTCATTCTGCCGAGAATGTCATATTCCATTCTAACGGTTTGATTTTTTGCATCGGTTTGGCGGATTAATTCACCAAAGCCGTTATAGCGATAGGTCCACTGACCCATGTCGGGGTCGTCCATGGCAATTTTGCGACCGAACTCGTCATAGCTCAGGGTAATGGTGGTGTCGGCATCGCCGGCTATGCGGGTGCTTAGTAGATTGCCATCGCTGTTATAGGTGTATTCGGTGTAGGTGCCTTGCTCTTCATCGATGCGCACTTTTTGGCCAATGGCATTGGTGTGGGTGGTCTTGGCACGTTGTTGTGGGCCTGTGCGTACGGTGGTGCTTAAGCCGTTGTAGTCGGTGGTGGTTATATTGGTGGAGCCGTGGGGACCGGGTTCGGTGACGCGAATGACGCGACCCAGGGCATCATAGTGACTGGTCGCCCAGTATAGGTGATCGCCCTGGTAGTAATCGCGGCTTACACGGCTGACTTGGCCAAGGGGGTTGTATTGCACATCGTTATATACCAAACCTTTCTCAAAGCCTTGGCGAATTTTGCGGAGTTCGCGGCTCAGTGCATCGTATTGGGTGGTGGTGGGTTTTGAACCACTGGTTTGAGTGACGGTACAGGAGTAGGCAAAGTTGGCGAGTTGACCACACAGGCCGCTGGCAGCAAAGTGGCGATCTATTGTGGTCCAGGTGCCGTCGGCGCGGTCTTCGCGGATTTTGCGACCAAAACCATCATAGATCCACTCGGTAGTGATGCGGTTGGGGCCTGTAGTGGAGGCTAACCAGCCGTGTGGCGTGTAGGTAAAGGTTTCGCATTGGTTTAATGCATTGCAGCTTTGGGTGGGTTTGCCGATGTGGTTATAGCGTGTTGTATTGACGCGATCCTTTTCGCCTTCAGCAGCGACGCGCACTGCGGTTTTTTGGCCATAGTTGTTATAGGTGTACGTGGTTGTGGTGAGCGGCAGGCCTGTTTTTGTGCTGACGATACGCTCTTTGGTTAACAGGCCTGTGGTGCTGTGGTAAGTGAAGTCTGAGCTACGTTTTTCGTCTGGACCGTAGGGGCTTTTGTGGGTCACTGTGGTGTTGCGCAGACGGCCTAATAGCCAATTGGCGGTATCGTTGGTATAGGTGCTGTCGGTTATTTTGGTAAAGGTTTGACCGTTGCTGCTGGTCATCACGGTTACACGACCTATGTTGCCATAGTTATCAATATTGCTGTGGGTGCTTGTTACTTGTGTTACGGGGTTGTTGCCATTGCCCAGTTCATAGCTCTTTTGCACGGATCGTTGCAGATTAAGTTGATAAACACCTGGGCGTGTTTGTGTGGCTTTCATCGTATTGACGGCTTCGTTAATTTTTTGGGTTTTACCGTTTTTATTCGTGTAAGTTTCAACCACAGTTAATACATTACCGGTATAGGGGAAACCTCGCTGGTCAAAGGTGGTGGTGGTTTTTTTGCCGGTATCAGAGTAGCTTTCGATTATTTTTGAATAGCCATAGGAGCCGCGCCCCTGGGTGTGTACTTTTAAGCCTTGGTATTGGTATTTGACTGTGGTTTTACCGCCGACTCCATTATTGGTCTGTACTTGAGCAACAAGGTATTGAGGATAAATTTCATCTCGAACCGGAAATTGAGCGGTGCTGCCTTTGGTGTAAAGGGAGGGGTTGGTAAGCGGTTTATAGCTGACTTTGGTGGTTTCACTGCCGCTGGTGATTGAGAAGGCATCAGACACATGGCCTGAATTCAGGTACATTTTTGTTCGTTTATTTTGATTGATGATGCGACCATCGGGTTTTACGTCGGCTGCCATAAAGTCACTTAAGCCATCGCCGTTAAAGTCACCCTGGGCTATGATGCCGACATTGCTATAGCTGGTGTTTAAGGGCAGTGAATGATTGCTAAAGCTGGCATCGCCATTGGATAAATAGATTCGCGTTACTGTATTTTGATTGGTGATACGTTTATCTTTGGTGGCGTCGGCCAGTAAAAAGTCACTGAGTCCGTCGCCATTCAAGTCGCCTTGGGCGAAAATACGGGTATTGTTGTGGTTTAAGTTTAGTGGCATGGACTGGCCATTAAAGCTACCATCGCCTTTGGATAAATAAATTCGCGTTCGGTTGTTTTGGTTAACGATACGACCATATGTGTCTAAATCGGCGATTATAAAATCGGTTAGGCTGTCACCGTTGTAATCGCCCTGGGCGATCACGCCGATATTTCCATAATTGACGTTTAGGGATATGGATCGACCGCTAAAACTGCCATCGCCATTGGATAAATACACTTTTGTCCTTGTGTTTTGGTTGATAATGCGCTGGTCCTTTGTTGAATCGGCGGTTAAAAAGTCACTTAGGCCATCACCGTTAAAATCACCTTGGGCAACAACACGGGCGTGGGCATGGCTCAAATTTAATGGCAGGGAGCGACCGCTGAAGCTGCCGTCACCATTGGATAGGTAAAGCCGGGTTCGGTGGTTTGGGTTAACGATGCGGCCATGGGCGTCTAAGTCGGCGCTTATAAAATCGGTTAACCCATCGCCATTGTAGTCGCCTTGGGCAATCACGCCAATATTGCCATAGTTGACCTTTAGGGGCATGGATTGACCACTAAAGCTGCCATCGCCATTGGATAGGTAGACCCGCGTTCTTGTGTTTTGGTTGACGATGCGCCCGTCGCTCGTGGCATCGGCCGCTAAGAAGTCTGTTAATCCATCGCCATTAAAATCACCCTGCGCAAAAACACGGATATTGCCATAGCTTAAATTTAGCGGCATGGCGCGCTTGGTAAAGCTGCCATCGCCTTTGGATAGATGGATTTGTGTGCGCTCATTTTGCCTGACGATACGGCCATAGGAATCTAAACCAGCGGTCATAAAGTCACTGAGTCCGTCACCGTTGAAATCCCCTTGGACAATAACGCCTGCATCGCTATAGCTCAAGTTTAATGAGGCAGAGGAGGCTTTAAATGTAGCGGCTGTATTAACCGGGCTTTGAGAAAAGTGTGTGGCTGGGAAACATCGGGTTGTGGTGCCACAGAGGATTACATTGATAAGGTGTGACTGCTTGGATACACCCACCGTTTTATAATTTAGGTGATAGTGTTTAATTCGTTGTGTTTGGGAAAACACATCGATTCTGCTTAAGCGTTTTTCCACTCCAATTGCATTTCCCATAAAATAGGATTTGCGCTTATTGGGTTTTAGGCTATAGAGTAGATTGACTCGGCCACCGGCATAATTAATCTCGTCTAAATACTGTTTATTCTGCTCAATAAAATATGAATAGCTTATTGGGTTTTGCCCAGTGGTGTCATTTATCTCCCGAACTGACCATGTCATTTTACCTTGTGAGAAGCTTTGTGTTGCGCCACCGGAACCGCCGTAGGTAATTACCTGACCCGCTTTGGTTTTTACTTGCCAGTAAGCGGGATTATTTACCGAACCACCGAGTGATTTGATCTGTGAATAGCTGTCGATCTCGGTTCGATAAGTCACATTGACACCGCCGTTTTTGCCGGCGATGGGAATCAGCCGCTGACCATCCAAACAGTATCGGTCGTTAGCATTAAAGCGAATACTGCCGACTGCACCATCCTGAGCAATGGTGCGAGCACAACGGTGTATTGCGGATAAACCACCCAAGCTCCAGCCAACACCCAATATTCCATTGCCTCCGCCACTGGAATAATTTAACGACAGGTCTGGCTGCATACCGCCTCGACCCGGTGCCACCTGAATGGGTACGGCGTAATTTGCGGTTCCGTTGATCACATTAAATTCTGCCGGGATTGAACCCACAATTTCGCGGTTGGGTGGTACCGATGCAGAGCTATAGCTGGATACAGTGGCCGCAAGCAGTGTGACTAGAGTTAAGGTGTGTTTGTAAAACATGGTGATTCCCTTGTCGATTATTGTTTCTTAAAGTCCAAGCCTTAGATAGGTGATCTATTGGTTTAATGTAGTGATGATTGTTTTTGACTCATATGGTCTTTAATGGCGTTTAAGCGTGTTTTAGTGTCCCCACTGGGTGAGGCGGCTGATGGTGGTGGTTGCTGCTGGGGTAGTGCGATTCCCTGTGCCTCCAGCTGTTTATTGAGTTCAGCCAATTGTTTATCCAACTGTTTTACTTTGGCTTCGAGTGTTTGGCTGTTTTCCGCTTGTTTGTTTGTGTCGTTGATGAGCGTGTGGAGTTTTTTCGCCGGTGCGGGAAAATCGCTGGGGACCGCTTCGCTTGATGTCTTTGCTGTTAGCGCGGGTTTGTCACTGATGTTGTTTGGGGCATTTTGGTTTGAGGCGCTGTGGTTTAAGGTGCTGTGGTTTAAGGTATTGTCGCTTGAGACACTGCCGTTTGGACGATTGTAGGATGCGCTGCGGAGGAGTTCCAGATTGCCAGCGCGAGTAGCGCAAGGACAGTAAGCAATGCCAGGGTAAGGTAAGTCCAGAAGGAGTTGAGTAGTGACATAGCAGCGAATAAGTTCCTTTAATGATTTCTTAACGAGTTGTATTTGGTCGTTAAGAGGTGTTAATCCATACAATGCATATGGGCTATTGGTTGGCACTATAATTAATGCTTATTAAGAATTCAAGCAATTATTTTATTTTTTTGTCCAAACTTTTTGTCTAAGCTTTTTTGTGGAAGCTATTCTGGCAAAATCTGGCAAAAGGTCTACAGGCGCAGGAATTACGCTTTGTAGTTTAGGTGCGCGAGGATTCCGTCCAGCTCTTCTAAGTCGTTGTATTTAAGCACCAGTTTGCCTTTGCCTTTGGCATTGTGTTGTACCATAACCGGCACGCCTATTTTTTCTTCCAGGCCTTCTTCTAATTTTTTTATATCTGGGTTGCTCACTGCGGCCGGTTTGATTTGTTGTTTTTCTTCCAGAATTTTTCTGACCAGGGCTTCGGTTTGACGAACGGACAGACCTTTGCCGACAACTTGTTGTGCGGTGTTTCGCTGCTGTAAAGGCTCCAGGCTAAGAACAGCGCGGGCGTGGCCCATTTCGATATCACCGTTTTCCAGTAGTTTTTTGACTTCACTTTCTAAAGCGATTAACCGCAATAGGTTGGTTACCGCGGTGCGGGATTTACCGACGGCTTGTGCCACTTGTTGGTGAGTGAGTCCAAACTCATCTTGCAGGCGTTTTAAGGCCATGGCTTCTTCAATGGGGTTTAAATCTTCCCGCTGAATATTTTCAATCAGGGCCATGGCTATAGCCGCTTCATCGGATACCTGGCGAATCAGCGCGGGGATGGAGTCAAGGCCGGCAAGTTGGCTTGCGCGCCAGCGGCGCTCGCCTGCAATAATTTCGTATTTGTCGCGATTAATGGGACGAATAACTATGGGCTGCATTACGCCCTGGGCTTTAATGGAGTCGGCGAGTTCTTCCAGCGCGTCCGGGTGCATATCGCGACGGGGCTGGTATTTTCCCCGTTGGATAAGGTCAACGGGGATGTGTTTTAGTTCTTCGTTTGCGCTGGGGTCACTGTTCTGATTGTCGCCACTGTTCGCTTTATTATCGGTGTCGGCGGTATTTGCACCGCTGAGTAAAGCGTCTAATCCGCGACCTAAACCTTTTCGTTTTGTTGCCATATCGTTCTCTTTTTACTGTATTGGGACTAGGCTTGTTTTGCGTAGTCTTTTTTCGCGAGCTCACCGCGGCGAACAAATTCTCCTGCCAGAGCCAGGTAGGCTATAGCGCCTTTAGACTGCCTGTCATAGGTCAGTGCGGGTTGTCCGAAGCTGGGGGCTTCGGCCAGGCGGACATTGCGCGGGATGCAGGCCTGGTAAAGTTTGTCTCCAAAAAAATCTTTTAATTGGTCCGACACTTCCAACGTGAGGCTGCTTCTGGGGTCGTACATGGTGCGCAATATACCGGCAATCGTTAAATCGGGATTGGCGTGTTGCTGGATTTGTTCGATGGTGCTCAATAAGGAGCTTAAGCCCTCCAGTGCGTAGTATTCGCACTGCATGGGTATGACTACGCTGTCACAGGCCACCATGGCGTTGACGGTTAACATGTTAAGAGAGGGCGGACAGTCTATCAAAATATAGTCATAGTGTGGTTTGAGCGGCTGTATCACCTGGTGCAGGCGACTTTCTTTGTTGCTCATATTCAGCAACTGCACTTCGGCGGCGGTTAGGTCGCCATTGGCGGGCAATACGTCATACTGGCCACTGGGGGAGAGCTGGCGGACTTTTTCAACCGGTACATGATCAATTAATGCATCGTAAATGCTGATGGCGATATCGTTTTTGTTGACGCCGCTGCCCATGGTGGCGTTGCCCTGGGGATCGATATCGATAAGCAGGACGTGTTTTTTGATGGCCACGAGGGACGCCGCCAGGTTAACGCAGGTTGTGGTTTTACCAACGCCGCCTTTCTGGTTGGTAATGGCATAGATTTGGCTCACGCGCTCACCCGGTTGTTTGCTTTGCTGTATTTTTCAGCACTAGGAGATGCCTCTCGCCGGTCTCGCCCGGTACGGATAGTACGTGGCTGTGGAGGAGATCAGCATGTTGTTTGCATTGTTCGAGCTCTTTATGGGGATAAATGCCTTTCATTGCCCAGTATTGGCCTTGTTCGTCAAGCAGGTGATGACTGGCAATGACCATGTCCTGGAGGCTGGCAAAGGCTCGGCTAGTGACTATAGCGAATTTATGCTCTGGTGAAAATTTTTCAACGCGATTATTTTCAACTTTTACGTTCTTCAGGCCCAGTTTATGGGCTGTTTGGAATAGAAATCGGGTTTTTTTGCCGTTGCTGTCCAGTAGTGTCACCGGTATGTTTGGAAACGCAATCGCCAGCGGCATACCCGGCAAGCCTCCCCCGGTTCCCACGTCAATGAGTGTGATTTGTTTTTCCTGCAGAGATAGCGAGTATTCACTTATAAATAACTCGATATAAGGTACCAGGCTAAGGCTATCCAATAAATGCCGGGTTACCATGGTTTCTGGTTGCCGTATTGCCGACAGGTTATAGGCCTGGTTCCATTTGTGAAGGCTTTCCAGATAGCGCATCAGTTGCTGCTGCTGTTGTTCTGTGAGGGATATGCCCATGGTGTCTAAGCCGGCGGACAGAAGTGAGAGGCATAGAGGCTTATTCATAATCCCAGAAGACTCCAGCGGGTATTGGCTTGCAGGCGCAAGTAGCTGTTGGTTAATGGTTTGTTCTCATATGGGCTTGGAAGCGAAAGGCGCTTTTTTGAGCAGGCCACGTTTTTTCAAGTAAATCAGTAATAGCGATATCGCCGCTGGAGTCATACCTGGAATGCGGGCTGCACGACCGAGATTGTCAGGTTTAAGTGCCATCAGTTTGTGTTTGATTTCATTGGATAGGCCTGCAATTGTTTGGTAGTCAAAGTTCTCGGGTAAAGGGGTTTGCTCGTGCTGACGCAGGCGTTGAATTTCTTGGTGCTGGCGGCTGATATAGCCTGCATATTTAGCGGATATTTCAACTTGTTCGGCAATTTGGTGGAACTGGGCGCCGCTCGGTGGGGTTTCACCGAAGTCTTGAATATCTGCATGATTTAACTCGGGGCGTTTTAGCAAATCATATAGGCTGTACTCCCGCGTAAGCGGCGATTTTAATTTGCTTTCCAGGGCTTTTGCCTCGATGCTATCGGCTTGTATCCAGGTGGTTTTTAAGCGCTGCTGTTCGCGTTCAATGCCGTCGCATTTTTCATTAAAGGCTTGCCAGCGCTTGTCGTCAATTAGGCCAAAGTCACGAGCTATTTCTGTTAGTCGGATGTCGGCGTTGTCTTCTCGCAAAAGCAGGCGGTATTCAGCGCGGCTGGTAAACATTCGGTAGGGTTCCTGGGTTCCGAGGGTGATCAGGTCATCCACCAGTACGCCGATGTAGGCCTGGTCGCGGCGGGGGCACCAGGGGTGTTTTTCCTGTACTTTAAGCGCTGCGTTTAAGCCTGCCAATAAGCCTTGGGCCGCGGCCTCTTCATAACCGGTGGTGCCGTTAATTTGGCCGGCAAAAAATAAGCCGTTGAGGCAGCGGGTTTCGAGACTGGGTTTTAAGTCTTGCGGGTTGAAAAAGTCATATTCAATGGCATAACCCGGTCGCATAATGTGGGCTTGCTCAAAGCCCTTAATTGAGCGAACCAATGCTAACTGCACATCAAAGGGCAGGCTTGTGGAGATGCCATTAGGATAGAGTTCACTGGTTGTTAAGCCTTCAGGCTCAATAAAGATTTGGTGGGAGTCTTTATCGGCAAAGCGATGGACCTTGTCTTCAATGGAGGGGCAGTAGCGGGGCCCGACAGCTTCGATCACGCCGGTATACATTGGGGAGCGATCCAGACCCGCTTGAATAATGTCATGGGTATGGGTATTGGTATGGGTAATCCAGCAACAGGTTTGCTGTGGGTGATCATCCAGGCTGCCGATGGTGGACATTGTTGGCCGGGGCGTATCTCCCCACTGTTGTTCTAGATCGGAAAAATTCACCGATTTAGCGTCAATCCGTGGCGGCGTACCGGTTTTGAGTCGGTCTACTCGCAAAGGCAGTTCCCGCAGGCGATCGGCCAGGGCAATGGCAGGGGGATCACCGGCACGACCACCACTGTGGTTTTCGAGACCAATATGAATTTGGCCACCCAGAAAGGTGCCCGCTGTGAGGATCACGGCGGGGGCGTAAAATTTCAGGCCCATTTGAGTAACAACGCCGGTCACGGTATTACCGTGCACGATAAGGTCATCGACCGCTTGTTGGAATATCTGCAAATTGGACTGATTTTCCAGAATTTTTCGAATGGCGGCTTTGTAGAGTGCCCGATCCGCTTGGGCACGAGTGGCGCGAACTGCGGGGCCTTTACGCGCGTTGAGAATACGAAATTGAATACCGCCTTTGTCCGTCGCCAGAGCCATGGCGCCACCCATGGCATCGATTTCTTTGACCAGATGGCTTTTGCCAATACCGCCGATGGCGGGATTGCAGGACATTTGCCCGAGGGTTTCCAGATTGTGAGTCAGCAGCAGTGTAGAACAACCCATGCGCGCGGCCGCCAGGCAGGCTTCTGTGCCGGCATGACCTCCGCCGATGACGATGACATCATAATGGTGTGGGTAATCCATAGTCGCCTCGATATTGCTTGCCGGGGTCAGCTTATTTGAACTGACCACTGCTTATGGGGTAAAAGGGAGCGTAGTATAGTGATTGCTTGGATTCTGAGCAAAACTTATTGATCATTGTTGGCGGTTTCGTTGTATTTCGTTGTATATTGTGGGGACTTTTCAGTGAAGAGGATTGGTGAGATGGTTTGCCAATCACATTCGACTGTATGTTCGGTCAACCCTTATTCAATTCTCAGTCAAGTTAGAGGTAAAAGAAAACGCTTATGTCCCCGTTTATCCGTTTATTGGTTTCCACCCTTATGTTGATCAGTGTCACTGCCTGCGGTGGTCTCACCAGTTCTGATGACCCTGAACTGAATAGCTTGGAGATTATCGATACCGGCGGTTCTGATTCTGCTGTGGTCGGGGAATCAAACCTGCTAATCGATGCCGATGAAAATACCACCAGCACCGATGATGGTGAATTTACCCTGTATTGGGATGTGGTTAGCGATGATGACTATACTTTTGATCTGTATATCAATGACGACGACCGTATCAATGACGCTCTGACTATTTATTCCGGGGTTTGTGATGAGGATGATGATTGTAATGAAGACCAAATGTTGGACTGTATCTTCCAGGACGACTTAAATTTGGTCTGCGATGATTTTAACGGGGATGATGTTGCGTCTGTGGATCTTGGGTTTTTTACCGATGATTTCCCGGAAGACCTGGTTTTTATTCTCCAAGTCTGCGATCCCTTTGGATTTGATTGTGAGGATCGATCCATTGAAGCGCGTTTTGATGATTAAGCGCCGTGGATTGTTATATAAGAATTTTAAGTTTTGATTTT
>JBCBZU010000439.1:0-2352 GCA_039815165.1 Pseudomonadota bacterium | reverse complement strand
CCCGCAAAAACAGAAGCGTTAATGGATCTAGTAAGACAGGTATCCATTGAGGCAAATGGTGCGACTACTGTTTTATATAGTGGTAAATTAGCTGATGGTACGAGTACAGCTAACGTAGTTGAATCAATGATTAATGATGGTCAAGATGTTCGTGTCATTGATAATACTGCTGCGGCAAATTTTCTCGAATCTGACGAATTTTTATCTAAGGTTGGAGAAAGTTATGGTATAAGCTTAGAACAGATGCAAAATCCAGGTTTCTCTCACGCAGCCAAAGATTGGCTATACCATCCACAAAATGGCCCTTGGGCCGATGCCTCTCGTCGCTTTATCGAAGCCACCACCGGCCCCGTTCGCACAATTGTACCCAATGCTTCACCCGATAGAGTCTTCGCCCAAACTGAACTGCCCGCACTGTTAAACAACCATAATGTGACTTCCATTGACGGCATTGCCATAGACGATATCAAATCAATCGTCAACCATAGTGGCACCGCAGGTGCCAGAGATTTTATCTTTGATCACTCGCTGTTCCAGGTTGAGGTAAGTGGTTTATCATCGGGTGATATTAATCGTTACTTAAGTTTAGAGTCGGGTGCAAATGGCATCGGCTACACCGAATTATTAAAGGACCCCGAGGTCTATTCCCGTTGGGATTCGTTTGTATCGACCATGGATGAAAGCCGCTTCAACCGTATGCAAACGACGATGCATTCGGCATTTTCATTGGGTGAAACCCTGGTTGAGAATGGCTCCCGCATTGCCAATAAACTCGGGCCGATTGGCTTGGGCATTGGTTTCACAATGGCAGTCAGCGCTGCTGCAAAAGCCGAGCAAGCGGGTGATACTGAAGGCGCTAAACATATTATGGAACTGTGGGCCGTGGATGCCGCCGGTTCTGCCGCAGGCGAGGCGATTGGTGCGGGTGTTGGCACCATCGCATTAGGTTTACTTGCTGCCGCTGGTGTTGCTGTCTCTGTGCCTGTGGCTGGCGCCGTTATACTGGGCGCTGCGCTTATTGGCGGTGTTTTAGGTGCAAACGGGGCAACGGAGATCTATCAGCTAACCAAAAATCAGGACGATGCCTTTAAACAGGATTTGCTTCAAAAGCTATCACAACTGTTATACGGCGATCACTATACGCTTTCATCACCCATTCCAGACGCGATTGCGAATCAGACTGTCCAATTGGCGCTTGCGGATATCGACGGCCTTGTTGAAAACGCAAAGACCCACATTGCTTGGCGTTATGCCCTAAAGCATTTACTACCCTTTGCCGTAGAAGGCGATAACAGTCTTTATGAGCAACACAATCAAAATGGCGAATTGAATCTTGAGCACTTTTCAGAACAGTGGCTCAACGATAGGGCCTTGGCACTTAGAGCCTATACCGCCTATTGGAAAACCGGCGATACCGATAACGTACTCAGCACGACTGTAGATATCCCTCTACCCTTTTGGCAGTTGGGCGATACGATTATTAGCGATGCTGAGCTAGGTGAAGAGCAAGCACTAACCGTTGATGGTTTTGATTTTGGCTTGGTTGATTCAAATTACTTACGCTTTGGAGGTGACGGCGCTGATACCCTGAATGGCGCTAGTCGCGATGATCGTCTCTACGGCGGCAATGGCGCAGACACCCTAAACGGCGGCAAAGGCGACGACTATTTAGAAGGCGGCGCCGGGAGTGATGAATATCGCTTTGCCTATGGCGATGGCAATGACCGCATTGTGGATAATGGCGCGGCGGGGGATAGTAATGGTTTATACCTCACCCATAAAAACGGGGGCCCGCAGGTGCGTGTGGGGCAGTTGAGTTTGATTAATGGCCAGGGCAATGTCTATGCGGAATTGGATGAGAAGGGCCATTTTTTAAATACGACTCGCTACACCCTTGTCAATGCACCCACCAGCGCTAATCCCGCCCAGCAGAATTTGATTATCACCGTCGACGGCGGTGCTGGCGGCAGGATCACTATTGAAAACTGGGGTGGTGATAATAATACCTTTGGCATTACCGTGAATGACCACCGTTGGGAAGCGCCGACCTTAGAGGGTGACTTTGATTATGCGGCGGATATTCTCCGCTTTATCGGCGGGCGCTCGGGTGGTGCTGGGGCTGGTGCTGGTTCGCTTAGGTATTTACAAACAGTGCAGGATTTTCGTAACCATTTATATGGCCGGGAGTTTCACTTGCAACGACTCGCTGCCAGTATTACCGATAATCAGGATCAAATTGTTTATTTAACGGAAGCAAGCGATACCGGTTATCGCTATATTCCCCAGTCCGGTGGTTATCCCACGGAAGTATTCAACTATTACGAGACGCCTTTACTCCATGATCAATCCATG
>JBCBZU010000302.1:0-3542 GCA_039815165.1 Pseudomonadota bacterium | reverse complement strand
GTTAGTTTTAGCAAGAGGTCTAATTGAAACAATGAAAAAAATGACTCTAATTTTTTGGTCTACCTTAATCGCCATTACGCCACTACAAAATAGTCAAGCAGGTGAACAAGCATACCAAGGCCAAGAAAATCGCCAAATAAAGTCACTCAGCGATAGTGATATTGCGGCAATTGAAAACGGGAATGGATGGGGGCTGGCCAAGGCGGCTGAATTAAACGGCATCCCTGGTCCTGCTCACGTATTGGAACTGCAAAAAAAGCTCAACCTGAATAGAGACCAGATGAAAAAAATTCAGATTATCTGGCAAGAAATGAATACCGCGGCAAAGCAACAAGGCCTGTTATACCTCAAAGCAGAAAGCGATATCGAAGATTACTTTAGACAAAAGCAGCAGGATCAGCAAACACTGAGCGCCTTGTTAAAACAGTCGGCGCAAGCACTTGCCGAGCTTCGCCAAGTGCATTTAGTGGCACACTTAAAAACCAGACCTATACTCAGCAACCATCAAGTTATGCTGTACAAAAAATTAAGAGGATATAAAGCGGATTCGCACCACCATCACAATAAACATCATTAGTTAGGAATCAGCATCAGTGTTGGTCAATCTATTGATACTGCCACTGATCAATACACGCGAATTGCTTGCCGGGCAGCACCGAAGATTGTTTTACTCCAACAAGCCCTGATTGACTTGGGATTCAACACTGCGCTTCAAATCATCGGGCAGGTTCAGCACCATGGCGAGATCATCCAGGTGTTTGCGTTCCGCTGGGTGGTCAATATTACCCACCATGCAGGACACCATATACACTTCGGTTTTTTGTTCATCATTGCTTACCCCACCCGCGATATCCATTGCCGAAACTGGCTTGTTGAGCAAATCGAAAATCATGCCTTTCTGATCTGCGGGCAGGCCCATGGATTCAACTGCATCAAAGATATTGCGCTGCTCATCGCTGTCGATATGTCCGTCCGCTTTGGCGGCGGCAATCATGGCTTTGATCAGTGTCAGTTGATAGTCGTCGGTTGTCGTACTGGCCATCGTATTGGGCATAGGCGCAGCAACAGGGGATTGTTGGGCCGCATTATTGTGCTGCCAGTTTTGGTAGAGCTTAAACGCAGCGCCACCCAACATGGCGGCCCCACCGATGGTTGCGGCCTTGCCGGCATATTTACGGGCTTTTTTACTGCCCATCAGCAATGACACAATACCGCCTGCCGCCAGACCGCCGGCTAACCCGCCAGGAAATCCAGAGCCCGAGGGTTTATTTCCAGATCCGGGGTTCATCATGTTATTCAAACCGCCCTGAGCGCCGCCTGAACCCACAAATTGATCGAAAAGATTCTTCATACTCATATTCGTTATCTCTTAAGAAAATCATAATAACTGAAACACTCTAGTCCACTGGGTAATTATGGGGGGAATCATCTCAATTACAATACCTTTGCCACCCAGCCGACGATGGATAAATATCTTGATAGGTCAGCTTGGCCACTGGTTGGTATCCCCTTGGTTTTTATGGTTCAAGCGGTTGTGAAATAATCAGAGGAAAAACGGTTGCCGATGCCTGAGTCGCGGGTGATACCGGCCCCAGAGTGGCTTGCCAGTCTCCGGGCTGCGGAATCGCATTACCCGTGGGGGAAACCCTGGCCACCAGTTCCACTTGTTCGGCACTGCTTAAATTCATGCCCGGTGCCATGGACATAGTATCGTTGAGCTCAACCGTAAGCGGTAAAGCCCCCGCGTTAATGCGGGTAATGGCCAATGGCAGTCTGGCGCCTTGCCAGGCACGGGCGTAGATAAACACCGTATAATCAGGCTGCACCGCTATATTGTCTGCAAGCGACACCGCGACTTTTACTGTTGCTATATTTTTATCGTCTGTATTATGCAGATCCTGGTCCGAGTTTGCACTTGCTGAATTGGCGATAAGAGACTGCGCCTGGGCAATACCATTTTGAACAGCAAGGGCATTGGGTGAATTCGGCGGATATAGGGCTAAGACCTTGCGCCAGTAAGCAATGGCTTGTTCATAGCGGCCATTTTGAAAGGAAAAAATACCCAGCAAACTCAAAGCCATGGAATTGCCTGGCTGTATAGCAATGGCACGCTCAGCCAAAATACCCACTTCCGGTATCGCACGATTACCGGCTTGAATAAAAATAACCTGCGCTAGTTCAGCGATTATCTGAACGGCCTCGGGTTGCTCGTCAATAATGTGCCGATAGGCTTTTATGGCGCGGGCATAGTCACCATTGTTGACTGCATTGCGCGCGAGCAAGGCCCTGGCCTGCAAATCATCGGGAAACTTTTCACTATAACTCTCTAAATCAGCACTGATTTGACGATTTAAGGCGAGCAGCTGATTTTCAAGCTGTTGCGCATCAACTGAACTTAAGAGCTGTTCTTCAAGCTGGGCTTTTTGCTTTAAACTCTGCTTTAACTGCCAGCCATTCATATTGCCTAAGATCTGGTAGACAAAAACCGCCACCAGTGGAATAGAAACGATAGTGGCTAACCAGTACACTTTGTTAGGACGTGATTCTTTGTTCTCGACCAGGGACTTATTGCCGGCACTGTCTTCCAGTAAATTACGTTCAAGCTCTTGCTTTAATTTATCGAACTCCACTGATTTGATCAGGCCTTGTTCAAGTGAAGTTTCCAATTCACGTAGATGGTCTTTATAAAGAACCACATTGGTTTGTTGTCGATCACCGGCAGTGTCAGCACTTGAGCTCGCCAATAAACCGACGCGAATCATTGGCCAAAGGGCGAATATTAAGCCCAACAGCAATAAGGCGCTTGCACCCAAATAAAACCACATCATAGCAGGCTCCGACTATTCTCTATTGGTCAGACAGGTTAATTATTTCTTTTAATCTACGCTGGTCTTGATCGCTTAAACCAGCCGCTTCTATTGACTGACGTCGTTTGCCCACAATGATTGCAAACGCCACTGCTGCAAACACTAACAGCAGGATCGGCAAGCCCCAAAGCATCATAGTTGCTGCACTCAAAGGCGGCTTATAGAGCACAAAATCACCGTAGCGAGCCACCATAAAGTCTTTGATCTCCCGATCTGTATTACCCGCCAGTAACAGACGATGTAACTCTCTGCGTAAATCCGCTGCTATATGGGAGTCTGAACCAGACAGGTTCTGATTTTGACATTTGGGACAACGCAATTCTTCCATTAACGCGTGGTAGCGCATTCTCTGGGACTCTGTATCGAACTGATAAATATCGACGGCGGCAAAACTGGGGCTAAAAGCCAGCAAACTTAGGGAAAACAAAAAAAAGTTGAGGATCTTTATCATGATCTATCTCACTGAGTGGGCTGACATACTATATCGATGCGGACTATTAGGGCATAGGCAGCCATGCTAGAGCCGCTTTTAATAAGTAGTTTAGCGACATGGCCGCTATATTTGTACGTATAAAATCAAAAAATAGTGTGATCTCATCCCTATTTTCCTTGACTTATCAAGAGATTGCTCACAAAATAAATGATAATCTCAGACCGGATGGCGAAAAGGTTTCC
>JBCBZU010000390.1:0-2781 GCA_039815165.1 Pseudomonadota bacterium | reverse complement strand
CTCTAGGTCACGGGCGTAGTTAAGGCTGCGAAACTTGCCAGTGCAGACGGTTTTAACCTTAAGCGTCTTATCCGCAGGGTTGGCTTTATTTTTAGCCGCCAGTTAATGGAATAATCCTATATGTCAGAAAGCGACCAAAGCCAGGAAAAAACGGAACAGCCTACCCAAAGGAAACTGGAAAAAGCCCGCGAAGATGGGCAAGTTCCCCGCTCAAAAGAGCTGACCACGACGGCAGTTTTGTTGGCTGCCGCCTTAGGACTTTTGTGGTTTGGTGGCAGCTTAACAGAAACACTATCCGATATTTTCAGGTTTAACTATTCTCTGCCGCGCGAGGTCATCTTTGATACCACTATGATGTCCGAATATTTAATTGCTGCTTTTGCTGATGCCTTGCTAGGGCTGCTTCCGCTTTTTGCTATTCTATTAATTGCTGCGATTTTAGGCCCCGTTGCCCTTGGGGGTTGGCTGCTGAGTGCCAAATCATTAATGCCTAAATTTAGTCGTATGAATCCCATAGAGGGCATTAAACGGATGTTCTCCGCCAAGTCTTTGGTGGAGCTTGGCAAGGCTGTAGCGAAGGTCGCTTTAATGCTGTTGTTAGCCACTATGCTACTCTATGCCCTAGAAGGTAAACTACGGGCGCTGGCAATGGAGGATGTTGAAACGGCCATTAAACATTCTGCTGTTATCAGTGCTTGGGTGGCAATTGCATTGTCGGCTGCCACCATATTAATTGCCATTATTGATGTGCCTTTTCAGATATGGGATCACACAAAAAAGTTAAGAATGTCTGTACAAGATATCAAGGACGAAATGAAAGATACCGATGGCAAGCCGGAGGTCAAAAGCAAGATTCGCCAATTACAGCAGGAGATGGCCAACCGCCGCATGATGGCGGAAGTACCGGATGCCGATGTTGTCATTACAAACCCAACTCACTATGCGGTGGCCGTCAAATACAGGCCCGATGAAATGACTACGCCTATTGTTGTGGCTAAGGGTATCGAGCAAATCGCTATCAAAATTCGTGAGGTTGCAGGTGCTAACCAAGTTGAGATTGTAGAATCCCCGCGTCTAGCCAGGGCTATTTATCACACGACACAGTTGGACGAAGAAATACCAACGGATCTGTACGTGTCAGTGGCAAAGGTTTTGGCTTATGTGTTCCAGCTACGTAACTTCCGTCGCGGTCAGTGTGAGAGGCCCGCTTACCCTCACAGCGTCAATGTGCCCGACAACATGGTATATGGGGAGGATCAATAACGCGTGTTAACAAGTAAAGCGTTACCAGATAACGGGCTAAAGCACCATTTCCTTGGTTTTTAGTCGCGTGCGCAGATCTTTTTCAAGAGAATATTTTTGCGTCAAATCCAGGACATGATAGCCGTAAATATTGTTCTGGCGTTTATTGATCATTAGCACAATAAAAATATCCTCTAAGCCAAACTGATACAAGCCATAATTAAACGCATCCATCGGAGAGGGAAAAAAGTGTAGGTTTTTAACTTTATCCAACGGAACCTCATATCCCTCATTTTTCAAAATAGAATGAATGTATTTATTATCGATAATTGTAATTGAGGATTTGTGCAGGTATGGATTAGGCTTAGCCGTATTTAAGGGGGAACCATAGACTCGCGGATAATCCGAATCACTCAGTGCTGTTTTTGGCATAGGTCTGGATGTTGCTGTTTTTTGGATGGGTTTTGATACTGCCATAGTCTTCTCTTGCATTCACTTTTTTCAACTATTGCCTCTACTTTACCCCACTCTGGTAGGCAAAGGCAATTTTCATAAGTGAAAAGTGTCGAATACGTCATTCTTATAGACTTTAGTTATTATGTCAATAGGAGGGATATAACTTTTTGGCGCTAAAATCGTCAAAAAAACCTCTCTGCACAGTTTTACTGGCCGATAAGGGCAAGAAAAATAGAGTGGGTTATGCCTATATTTGGCCCTTTGGCTGCATTGCCTACCCTGTACCTGCGCTTATTAGCTGCGAGCATAGAAGCCAATTTGCGCTTACACAAATAGCTTAGCGTTTAAAACCCTCAAAGCTGACTACCCGGTTTAGAGAAAAGAATACACTGTTATTACCTTCGGAGGCAGGAGCCGAAGTAGAGCGTACAGGGAGTATTCACAGCGTGTTTGAAATGGCAGTGTATTCTTTTCAAATGCCCCGTTATTAAACCGGCAATTTTAATTGTCGCGTTAATAACACAGGACAAGGATGTCCTGCCATCGGCACAGCCGATGTAAGCCATTGAAAATCAAGCAGCTTCGCACAGTTGCGCCAATTTTCAATGGCGTCAATTAAATAGTTCAGGACGAACTATTTAATTGCTAGGTTAATAGCACCTTGCTGCTAACGGTTCGCCGTCAACTTATTCACTCAAAGACCGCCCGTTTTTGGATGTACCCCGCTAGTCCGCGTACTGAGCAATGCCCTGACCAAAGGACCAATTCTCTTTTTTGACCTCGACGAGGTTGATGAAAATATCATTCATACCCAGTCCCAGTCGCTGGTGTATCCCCTCAGCAATAGCTTTGTAGAGGGCTTTTTTGAGTTCGGTAGACCGCCCCTCATTGAGAGTGATTTGGATAATGATCAGATCATCCCCATGAGCAATGCCAAGGTATTCAGGAGGATATAGAAAATTATTAGCCGTGTGCTCATGGATCACTTGAAAACGATCATTTTCCGGGCAGTTGATGGCCAGTGTTCCAGAAATGCGGCGCAACCCAGTAGCCGACCTCGGATTGGTTGCGGTCCATCCGGGT
>JBCBZU010000105.1:0-6654 GCA_039815165.1 Pseudomonadota bacterium | reverse complement strand
TTTCCCGTTGGATAGAATAAAGCTATCCCTATGTATTGTTTAATATCGCTTGCTGCTGCTCTGTCCATTGCTGAATACTTTTAATGACCACTTTGGTACTTTGTTGTTCAATAAAAATGGGCTCACCAATCACCACTTGAATAACCCCCGGCAACTTAATTAATTTTTTATTCAGCCAATGAGTGCCGGAGTTATGGGCAATAGGGATAATGGGCACACCGGCTTGTTTTGCAATATCGGCCGCACTGCGTTTATATTCACCTAATTGATCCACCGGCATGCGGGTGCCCTCAGGGAAAATCAGCACATTTTTACCCAGTGCCAATCGCTGCAAACTCATTTCTTGTATTTGTTTTAGGGATTGAAAGGGCTGGGAACGATCAATCGCCATCGGGTCCATCAGCCGCAGCCCCCAACCAAAGAAAGGAATATTTAATAGCTCTTTTTTTAAAATTGTCGTTAACGGCGAAAAGTACCTTTGAAAAAAAAAGGTCTCCCAGGGCGATTGGTGATTGGCAACAATAACGCTGGCTCCGCTCGGGAACTGGGTATTTCCGGTGATATTGATGCGGACATTACAGGTGATTTTTAACCACCAAATAATAAAATCATTCCAGCTTAACATTACCTTGGCGCCATAGTGTGGCGGCAACGCTAACAAAGGCAAAGACAGCAAACCATAGAGTATGGTCGATGACCAGTAACCCAAATAAAAGACAATGGCCTTGATAAGTAGCATTATTTTATTCTCTTTTTGCAAGGTCTAGAAGTGTGCGTACAACAACGGCGCTATTATTTTGTTGCGGCAAGATAAGAGATATCTGCCACTTCAAAAAATAGCGCCCTTAACTGTTGCAACAGGGCTAAACGATTTTGTTTTAAGGCTTGGTCATCGACCATGACCATAACATTATCAAAAAATGCATCGACCACTTGCCTTAACGAGGCCAGCTCACATAGCGCGCCTTTGTAGTCTCGTTGCTCAAATAAAGGGGCAACTGCTGCCTGTTTCTGGTGGATAGACTCTGCTAAATTCTTCTCAGCGGCTTCTTGTAACAGCGATTCATTTAGCTTATCACTTACCGTACCATCGACTTTTGCAAGAATATTGGCTACACGCTTATTGGCAGCGGCTAATGCATCGGCTTCGGGTAGTTGACGGAAGTAATTTACTGCGTGCACACGCTGGTCAATATCCAGGGGTTGCGACAGTTGCTTGACCAAGACTGCCTGAGATACCGCTGCGGGGATGTGTTGTTCCTCGTACCATGCGCGGAAGCGCTCAAGCATATAGCTCAGTATCTGCTCGATAACGGCTTCTCCCTCCGGTAAAGCAGGATATTGCTGATACCCCATGCTCAACAGCTGGCGCAAATCCAAGCGTCGCCCTTGCTCGACCAATAAACGCAAGACACCAACACTGGCTCGGCGCAACGCAAAGGGGTCTTTGGACCCTGTTGGCTGTTCACCGATACCAAATATACCTACCAAGGTATCCAGGCGGTCCGCCAGGGCCACAACCGCGCCAATATCGGTTGTGGGTAGCGCGTCACCGGCAAAGCGCGGCAGGTAGTGTTCCTTCATGGCAGCCGCCACAGCCACAGCTTCACCATCGTGCTGGGCATAATAGTAACCCGCTATACCTTGCATATCGGCAAACTCATGGACCATCTCACTCACAAGGTCTGACTTACAGAGTTCACCGGCACGGGCACAGAGTGCTTGGTCTATACCCAAGTGTTCGGCAATGCCTTGAGATAAAGCCGCAATGCGTTGGCTTTTGTCGTAGACTGTCCCAAGCCTTGCTTGGAAGACGATTTTTTTTAAGGCATCACGCTTACTGGCCAAGGTGGTTTTTTTGTCGTTCTCAAAAAAGAAGGCCGCATCGGATAAGCGAGGGCGGATGACTCGTTGGTTACCGCCAATGACCTGGGCCGGATCACGACTTTCGATATTGGCAACCGTAATAAAGAAAGGCATCAGAGCGGCGCTAGCATCCACCATGTGGAAGTATTTTTGGTGCTCTTTCATCGACGAAATCAGTGCCTCAGCGGGGACTTGTAAAAAGCGTTCCTCAAAACGGCCGGTAAGTGCTACCGGCCATTCAACCAATGCGGTGACTTCATCGAGCAGGTCGTTATCGATTACTGCATGACCGCCATTATTTTGGGCTTCGGCCTCTACCTGCTGTCGAATCAGGGCTTTGCGCTGTTCAAAATCCACTATCACTTTGCCGACGCTGTTTAGCTTATCGACATACTCCGTAGCGGATTGTAAGTGGAGTACCTGGTTATAGTGAAAGCGATGACCACGAGTTTCGCGATTAGCCGTTAAGCCCAAGATGGTCGCCACTACAATATCATCACCAAAGAGCATCACCAACCAATGTGCGGGGCGAACAAACTCGTGACGATTGGCGCCCCAGCGCATGCGCTTGGGAATAGGCAATGTTGCCAGGGACTGGCTGACAATTGCCTCTAATAAGCCGATTGTTGCCTCGCCCCCCGCTTGACTACGAAACACCAGCCTATCGGCTTTGCCATCGTTTTCAGTGACTAAGTCTGCGGGTTCTATACCATTTTTGGAGGCGAAGGCCAGTGCCGCTTTAGTGGGTTGGGCGCCTTCGTCGAAAGCAATCTTGGCCGGTGGGCCCCAGACTTCTACATCGCTAAAAGGGGTACTCTCAGCCAGGTCTTTCACCAGCACCGCTAAACGGCGGGGGGTGGCGTAGGCATTGAGGCTCGCAAAATCCAGATGATGGGCTTTTAACCCCGACTCAATGCCTTGGCGAAAACTGTCTGATAATGTTTTAAGGGCTTTGGGGGGCAGTTCTTCGGTGCCTAACTCAACGAGAAAATCCTGGTTCATACTGCGCTTTCCTTTTTATTATCTCCAAGTAGCTCATTGCGCAGGTCTTCAGTGGCAAGCGGAAACGCTAACTTTTCACGGCTTTGGTAATAGGCCTGGGCGACTTCGCGGGCCAGGGTGCGCACGCGCAGAATAAAGCGCTGGCGCTCTGTGACTGAGATCGCATGGCGAGCATCCAGTAAATTAAAGGCATGGGAGGCTTTCATTACCTGTTCATAGGCAGGTAGGGGTAAACCGGCTTTAATCAATCGCTGACTTTCGCCTTCGCAAACATCAAAGCTTTGAAAAAGAAAATCCACATCGGCTTGATCGAAATTATAGTGGGACATTTCTACTTCATTTTGGTGGAACACATCACCATAGCTGACTTGCCTGCCCTCTGGGTCGAGTGTCCAGGTAAGATCGAAAATGGAATCAACCCCTTGTAGGTACATGGCGATGCGCTCAAGACCATAGGTGATTTCGCCCGTCACCGGATAGCACTCAAGCCCGCCGACCTGTTGGAAATAGGTGAACTGGGTCACCTCCATACCGTTCAGCCACACCTCCCAACCAAGACCCCAGGCACCGAGGGTGGGGGACTCCCAATTGTCTTCCACGAAGCGAATATCGTGAATGGCCGTATCAATACCCAATTCGCGCAAAGAAGCTAAATACAGGTCTTGAATATTATTGGGTGAGGGCTTTAACACCACCTGAAATTGATAGTAGTGTTGCAATCGATTAGGATTTTCTCCATAGCGACCATCGGTAGGGCGGCGGCAAGGTTGTACATAGGCGCTGTTCCAGGTCTCAGGCCCAACGGCACGCAAAAATGTGGCCGGATGAAAGGTGCCCGCGCCCACCTCCATATCCAGGGGTTGCAATATTACACAGCCCTGTCTAGCCCAAAATTGCTGTAGAGCGAGTATCAGCCCCTGGAAGGTTTGTAGGTCAGGGACATTCGCTGGCTTGGTTTTGGGGACGGTTTCGGGGGCAGCCACTTGCTTCTCCGGTGCTGAAATCAAAGGCAGGGATTATAGCCGGGTACTGTGTGGATTGGTATGCTTAGGACTGGAAGACTTAAACCTAAAAACCGCAGTTGAACACAGAGACCTTAGTATAAGAAGGCGTATTTTATCCTTAACCTTGCTCTATTCAGCTTATCTTTGATTTCAGTTAAGCTTAAGCATTTTTAGATCAATACAACTTAGATCAATACAACTTGGATCAATACAACTTGGATCAATACAACAAAGCAATGCTATTCACTCGCGGCCAGGTCATTGTCGGTATCTTTTCCATTACAGCGCATCTGCCACTGTGGGCCTGCCGTGGTATGGGTCGGGTGCTTGGTTTTTTACTTTGGGCCACGCCCAATCGTAGCCGCAGCACCACAGTGAAGAATATTGCATTGTGCTTTCCTGAATTATGCCCCAAAGCACAACAGCGCCTGGTCTTTAGCAGCCTGCAACACACGGGAATGTTGACCTTTGAAGTCGCCCCTATTTGGCAAAAGCCCTACAAATGGCTGGAAAAGTACTTACTGCATATAGAAAACAAACAACTGTTTGATCAAGCCCAAGAAAAGCCACAGGGCCTGATCATCCTGCTGCCACACCTTGGCAATTGGGAAATTTTCTCGCGGTTTATTCCCGCCCAGTGCGACGCCATTGGTTTATATGAGCCACCCGCTTTTCCAGAACTGGAAAAGCTCATCAAAAACAGCCGGGAGAAAACCGGTGCAAGCATGGTGCCGACCAATAGCCGCGGTGTGGCCGCATTGTTAAAATACTTGCGCAAAGGCGGTACAACCTGCATATTGCCAGATCAGGTTCCCACTCAAAAAGATCGTGGGGGTGTATTTGCTCCTTTTTTCGGACACCCTGCCTACACCATGACGCTTGTGAATCAATTGCAGCAGCGCACCGCCTGCACAGTGATTGGCGCCACCGCAAAACGGGTTAGCAAAGGCTTTGTGATTCGGTTTTGGCAAGTCGATAATAGTGTATACCAAAGTGATGAATTGACCGCTGCCACCGCAGTAAACGCAATGGTAGAGGCCAGTGTTCGAGATGCCCCGGAACAGTACCAGTGGGAATATAAGCGCTTTCGCCGGGTACCCCCCGGTGGAACCAGGCTCTATTGAGGCAAGTTTATTACTAAACTCATTTGGATATGCGTACTTTCAACACACGAGGATTTTTATGCTTAAACTTGGCTTAGCTGCTGCATTGCTGTTATTGGCGTATACCAGCGTCAATGCAAGCATTGATATAAAGTTCACTGAAAGTGCTCCCAAAGATAGATTCAGCATTACTAATCAGGGCAAATGCACCTTTAATCAAATCGCTGTCAGCATCGATTTATCCTCAAGCTCCGGTAAGTTATTTTTCGATACCAGTGCACAAGGTGATGGCGTCGATGTTTTTCAACCCTTTGAAGCAAGCCAAGGTGAATATGCCCTGGTTAGTCAAAGAGGCGGAGAGACCGTAATCGACGGAGATAACCAATTAACGCTATTAATTGAAACGCTGGTACCTGGGGATAGGCTCGAGTTCACTATAGATGTTGATGATCGCCTGCCCAATAGCGCTCTTGGGCAAACTCAAATAAGTTCTGCTGAAATAGAAGGCGCAGTCGCCAAAGTCACAATGGAAAATGCCAAAGTCTTAAGCGCTTTTTTTGATCTTTACAGTATGGCATCTATAGAAATGCCAAGCTGTCATTAGTCAATTTATTTCAATTGCGCCAAAATGCAGGCGTTAGTAATACCAGTAGTGTAAATACCTCTAGTCGACCCAATAACATCGCAAAACAAAGCACCCATTTAGCAACATCACTAATTGCGCCATAGTGCAAAGAAACATCTCCCATACCGGGCCCAAGATTATTAATTGTCGCACCAATGGCAGAAAAAGCGGTAATAAAGTCTAAACCAGTGCCCAACAAAATCATAAACATGACCATAAAGCTAATCACATAAACCGCAAAAAAGCCCCAGACGGATTCAACCACTCGATCAGATACTGGCTTATTGCCTACCTTTACCGGAATAATGGCATTGGGATGAATTAAGCGATAAATTTCACGAATGCCTTGTTTACAAATTAGCATTACGCGCATCACTTTCATGCCGCCGGCAGTTGAACCTCCGCAACCACCCATAAACGCAAACATAAATAACATAAAGGGCAGAAAAGTAGGCCACTGACTATAGTCAGCCACGCCAAAGCCCGTTGTGGTAAGAATCGAAACCAATTCAAAGGAGCCCAACAATAAACTATCGGTAAAAGAGTAAAGTGGCGTAAAGAAATATAAGTAGCAAACGGTAATGATGCAACCCACCAGTATGCACCAAAGATAAAACCTGCATTCAGGGTCTTGAAAAAAATGTAAAATACCGCGAGAGCGCCAGGCAATAAAGTGCAACGCAAAATTAATGCCTGACAGCACCATAAAAATAATACCAATCAACATTATGGCCGGGCTATTAAAATGACCAATACTGGCATCGTGAGTCGAGAATCCGCCAATCGCTACTGTTGAAAATGAATGGCCAATGGCATCAAAGGCCGTCATCCCTGCCAACCAATAACTGACGGCACACACCATGGTTAAGCTGAGATAAATAAAAAATAATACTTTGGCGGTTTGGGTAATACGTGGCGTCAGTTTTGAATCTTTTACCGGCCCCGGTGTTTCTGCTCGATAAAGCTGCATACCGCCAATGCCCAGCATCGGCAAAATGGCAACCGCAATCACAATAATACCGATACCGCCCAACCACTGGAGTTGTTGGCGATA
>JBCBZU010000069.1:0-7805 GCA_039815165.1 Pseudomonadota bacterium | reverse complement strand
GCTGAAGTTTGCGTCAACAACGCAAGGCGATAAAGCTGATTCCGCCCTGGCCAAGTCAATAAAGGCTTTGAGGTACTCAATAGCCTCGTCGCTTTCACGGGTGCCTAAATGAATCTTCTTGGCTATGCCGTTTTTGCCTAAACGCACCAGTGATAAGGGTAATTTTGCGCAGTATTCTTCAGCCAGCCAGCGGGGTAGCGCCGCCACGCCGCGATCACAAGCGACCATTTGTAGCATGATTTCAGTGGTTTCACTGGTCTTGTGGTGTTTGGGTACGACTCCCGCTGGGTTGAGGAACTGGCTGTAAATATCCAGTCGATCAGTGGCCACGGGATAGGTTAGCAACACTTGATCGCGCAGGTCTTCGGCCTCGGCGTAGGCACAAGTGGCCAAGGCGTGATGCCTGGCAACAACCAAGACTTGCTCATAGTCAAACACCGGGTTAAAACAGAGACCGCTTTTGTAAAATGGATCGGGTGTCACCAGTAAGTCGATTTCATAATCCGATAGTGCGCCCACACCGCCAAATTGAAATTTCTGTTTTACATCCACGTCTACGTCTGGCCAGGTGTCCAAAAATGGCGATACCACTTTTAATAACCACTGGTAACAGGGATGGCACTCCATACCAATTCGCAGGGTGCCGCGCTCTCCTTGTGCGATTTGTTTGAGTTTGTCCTCGGCATGACCCAGTAGCGGCAGCACCCGGTTGGCGATATTGAGCAGATACTGTCCCGCTTGCGTAAGCCGCAAGCGGCGCCCTTCACGCAACCAAATGGCGGTGCCAAGGTTATCTTCCAGTTTTCGCATGGTGTGACTCAGCGCTGACTGGGTTACGCACAGCTCCTTTGCGGCTGCGGTTAATGATCCGTAGCGCTCTACCGCTTGTACTACTCTCAGATGAATGCGTTCGATCATTCTGGACTCCTTAGTTGGCAGTGCTGTAGAGTTCGTGCCAGTACTGTATATTTGTCATGCAGTACTTGGCGGACTCAAGCAGTGGCTGAATGGGTTTATTTTTGCAAGTTATCGACGTTTCTGGGCGCTAAGAGCTTAGGAAAAGAAAGTCCCAATTATTTGAGGTGCCCTTAGGTCTATGAAGAAAATTAATCAATACGTGAAAATATACCATTTTTATTCATTATGGAAGTGGTTTAGGCTGTCTGGCACGTGATTACTGAAAATAAAGGACGGGCCTGTCTATGAATAATGCTGCAAGCGTGTATCCAGTCGCTACCTGTGCGAATACCACAACGCCTTCGATGGTAAGTTATGACTGTCAAGTAATAGCCGTAATGCCCCTAAGCGCGGATACCATACAGGTTGAGCTACAATCGCCTGCTGGCGCAGCCTTGTGCTATCGTGCGGGCCAATATCTACAGCTTGAAATAGAGCTTAATAACGATGGGCAAGCACAATCATTGTTTTACTCCATTGCCAACGGCTTTAACCCAGACAAACCCCGTCGGCTACAGCTTTTTATTCAAAACACCAGTGAACTGGCAGATCAGATCATAAAACGCCTGTGGGCACACGCCGACGATAACACCACAGTAAAAGTAACGCTGCCAATGGGGCGGGCGTTTTTACAAACTGACCTTGGTTTAAGCCATTTATTGGTGGCAGCAGGTTCAGGCATTTCTCAAATTAAGTGTTTGGCAGAAGCAATATTGACACAAAAATCCGATGCGGATGTGAATCTGTATTGGTCGAATAAAAATGTTGATGATTTTTTTCTAGCGGATGAGCTGCGCGGCTGGCTCGACCAAAATAAAAATCTAAAGCTTACGTTTATCCTGGAATCAGCGAATGCCAACTGGCAGGGTCGCTGTGGTTATATTTATCAGGTTATTGAGCAAGACTTTGACAATCTCGATGGGGTTCAGACCTATTTATGTGGCTCGCCACAGATGGTTTATGGCACGATTGATAAGCTTAAAGCCATCGGTTTAAAAGAACAGGATTGCTACTCTGACGTGTTTGAATACGCCCCAAGAATAAATCAGGATTCTTCAGTTGAACGCTAGTCAGTAATGATTTTTCTATAAACTATAAAGCTTTGGACCGCCACGAATTGACATAGGCCGGTGACAGCTTAGTCGGGTAAAGGAATAAATTCTTCATCATCACCTACTATTTTAGGAAAGCGGCCTGCTTGCCAGTCTGCTTTTGCCTGCTCGATTCGTTCCTTTCGGCTGGAGATAAAATTCCAGTCAATGTGGCGCTGACTCAGTGATTCTCCACCAATAATGGCGATTTTCGCCTCCGTCACCGCCTCCAATACAATGCCAGACCGGCGCTTAAAGACGGCCATGGTGTGTTCGGGGATAGTGGCTTCTTTAGCGGCCATTCTGCCTTGGACAACATAGACCGCGCGCTCCTCATCGTTGGGAATGGTAATGCTTTGCCCGGCCTGTAGTTGGGCTTCTGCATAGAAGGTGCGGGCGAAGGTTTGTACCGGAGAAACCACGCCATAAATTGACCCCATCATCACGCGGATGGGTACCTCGTCAACAGTGACGACAGGTATGGTATCGGCAGGGTAGTGGTAAAACGCAGGTTCGCATTCTTCATAGGCTTCCGGCAGGGCCAGCCATAGCTGCAGTGCGTGAAGCCGTTGGCCCGATGCACGCTTTGCGTCTGAGCTGCGTTCCGAGTGCACAATGCCGGAGCCTGCGACCATAAGGTTAATATCCCCGGGTTGGATGGCCTGTAGGCTGCCTACCGAATCGCGATGCATGATTTCACCTTCAAATACATAGGTAACGGTTGCCAGGTTAATATGGGGGTGGGGCCTTACATTAATGCCGTCCCCAGGGGCAAATTCCGCAGGGCCCATATGGTCAAAGAAAATCCAGGGGCCGATCATACGCCGCTTGGCAATGGGCAATAGTCGTCTAACGGATAATCCACCTAAATCCTTGACCCTAGGGTTGATAATGGTATCAATGGTATTGCCCACAGCATGGGTGCTGCACTGGGCTTCGCAGAGCTTGTCTAGGTTACTCATGATTGAAGAAGGTTTTTTTGATTATTTTTTGTACTATAAGTGATTTTTTAAGCGCTTGTAAAGACCAGCACTATAGCGGTGATAACCAGCGCACAGATCAGCTTATTGTGGGGGTAGAGGGGCTTGATGGCGTCGTAGTGTAGGTGGTTTAACTGAGACGACTGTATTGACAGTGCGTTAGACCCACAGCCAGTGCTAGAGGCCTGCTATACAGTGCTTGGTGCTTTTTCTTTAAGTGGGTAAGGTTTTTCTGGAGGATAGCGAAAAGCTCAGGCCGTTTGAACTTAGCGCTCTAGATGTTGAAGTTTATTTTCAATGCCATCCCATTCACTCGCATCGTCTGGGGCATCTTTCTTTTCAGTAATGTTGGGCCAGACTTCGGCTAATTCTCCATTTAGTTCAAGGAAAGCTTCCTGGCCCTCGGGCAGCTCGTCTTCAGAAAAGATGGCGTCTACCGGGCATTCCGGTTCACACAAGGCGCAATCGATGCATTCGTCAGGGTGAATCACCAAAAAGTTTGGGCCTTCGTAAAAACAATCGACCGGGCATACTTCCACACAGTCAGTGTGTTTGCATTTTATACAGTTGTCTGCGACTACAAATGTCATGATAGATGCTTAACTCCTTACTGAATGACCTTGTGTGTTTACTTTGTTGGCTGCAAATTTTGAGGCAACATATTAGCAGCTTTTTTGCAAAGCAATAAGCCTAAACTCCCGATAACAGTAGCCGGATTTTCCGGTTACTGCTAAGCCGTCAATTTTTTCAGGTGGAACACCAGCTCCAGGGCCTGGCGGGGGCTTAGGTTATTGGGGTCTATATCGGTCAGCACATCCACAGCGGGGTGTGTTGGGCTATCAAACAGCTCCGTTTGGCGGGCAGGTAAATGGCTCTGCTTGGCTTGGTCGACAGTTGCGGGCGCACTAATGCTATGGGGGTGCTCTCCGCTTTCGAGCAGATTGAGTTGTTGTCTAGCCGCATCGATAACGCCCTGCGGTACACCGGCAAGCTTTGCCACCTGAAGACCATAGCTCTGGTTAGCAGGCCCATCCTCTATATGATACAGAAACACGATACTGTCATTGTGCTCGGTCGCTGACAGGTGAACATTCTCAACCCCTGGACAGTGTTGTGAAAGGTTGGTGATTTCAAAATAATGGGTGGCGAACAAGCACTGGGCTTTAATGTGGCGAGCGATATAATCGGCACAGGCCCAGGCTAATGAGAGTCCATCAAAAGTACTGGTGCCACGGCCAATTTCATCCATCAATACCAGGCTTTTCTGGCTGGCGTTTTGCAAAATAGTGGCGGTTTCGGTCATTTCCACCATAAAGGTTGAGCGGCCGCCGGCAAGATCATCAGCAGAGCCAATGCGGGTAAAAATGCGATCGACAATGCCAATAGTCGCGGCTTTTGCAGGCACATAACTGCCCGTGTGCGCCAGCAGGGTAATCAATGCTGTTTGTCGCATATAGGTTGATTTACCCCCCATATTGGGGCCGGTAATGACTAGCATTTTTCTTTTATTGTTTAAGTCTAAGTCATTGGGTATAAACGGCGTGGCGTTGTCGAGTACTTGCTCAACCACGGGATGGCGGCCGCCGCTGATAGCGATACCGGGCCTGTCGGCCAATGTCGGGCGGCAGAAGTTAAGCGCGTCGGCACGCTCTGCCAGGGTGTTTAAAACATCCAGTTCGGCAATACCGCTGGCGGATATTTGCAGTGGATGCAGTTGTTTATTGAGTGTTTCAAGCAGTTCGTCATAGAGCGCCTTTTCACGACTCAGTGCGCGACTTTTTGCGGATAGGGCTTTATCTTCAAAGGTCTTTAACTCAGGGGTGATAAAGCGTTCGGCATTTTTTAGGGTTTGTCGGCGGATATAGTCCGCTGGCGCCTGGCCCGACTGACCGCGGCTGATCTCGATATAGTAACCATGCACACGGTTATAGCCCACTTTCAAGGTGTTGATGCCGGTTCGTTGTTTTTCCCGTGCTTCTAAATCCAGGAGAAACTGGCCCGCATTGGCGCTAATATTCCGCAACTCGTCCAGTGCACTGTCATAGCCTTCTGCAATTACGCCACCGTCGCGGATGATAACCGGAGGATTGTCGATAATCGCTCGGCTGAGCAGATCGACAATATCCGGGAAGGTGCCAATGGCGGTCGCCAGGGCACCGAGTTTGGCTGCCTGGTGTTCGGCCAATAAACCCTGTAGTGCCGGATAGACCGCCAGTGACAGCCCCAGTCGGGATAGATCGCGAGGCCGCGCTGAACGCAGGGCGATACGGCCGAGAATGCGTTCCAGATCGCCAATGGTTTTCAGGGGCTCCCGCATTAACTCGAATCGGTAGTTATTGACTAAACTGGAGATGGCATCCTGGCGTTGTTCCAGGGTGGCTTTATGGCGCAGCGGGCGATGCAGCCAGCGACACAACAAGCGGCTGCCCATGGAGGTAGAGGCTTTATCCAGTAGCTCAAACAGCGTATTGCTGTGGCCGCCGCTGAGATTAAGGTCTATTTCCAGGTTGCGACGGGTAGCGGCATCCATAATGACCGCTTCATCCCGGTTTTGTTTTTGGATGCGGTTGATATGGGGCAGGTCGGTTCGTTGAGTCTCTTTAACATAACTGAATACACAACCGGCAGCACCGAGCGCAATGTTCAGCTCCTCACAGCCAAAGGCCTGTAGATTGTGAGTGCCAAACTGTTGGCAAAGTAGGCGTTGAGCGCTATCCAGCTCAAATTCCCACGGCGCTCTATAACGGGTACTGGCATACAGTTCTTCCAGTTGATATACGGCCATGGTTTCGCAAAGCAGTAGTTCTGCCGGGTTTAGACGCTGTAGTTCTGCACGGAGATTGTCTTCCCCTTGAACCTCGATCACGGTGAACAGGCCACTACCCACATCCAGGCTGGCAATACCAAAACAATGCTCATTCTGGTGGTGGTTTACGGCAACCAACAAGTTATCTCGTCCAGCTTGTAGCAGTGCCTCATCGGTAACTGTGCCCGGGGTGACAATGCGTACCACCTTGCGTTCGACAGGTCCTTTGCTGCTCGCCGGATCACCGATTTGCTCGCAAATGGCAACGGAGCGTCCCCGTTGGACTAATTTAGCCAGGTAGCCTTCGGCGGCATGATAGGGAACCCCCGCCATCGGAATGGCTTCTCCCGCTGATTTTCCACGAGCGGTCAGGGTGATATCCAGTAGCTCTGCGACCACTTTGGCATCGTCAAAAAACAGTTCATAAAAGTCACCCATACGATAAAATAATAGCTCTTGGGGATGTTCGGCTTTGATGCGCAGGTATTGCTGCATCATGGGGGTGTGGTCGGCAGTAGCAGAACTAGACATATAGCGTGACTTTTATGGTAACTTTGTGGATGGTGAAAAGGTCGACATTTTATCGCTGGCCTTTTGTGAGAAGCAAATACTCTGTGACCAGTTTTTGAAAAACGAGATTAAAATGCCAAAAAATCTGTCATCTTTCTCTTCATTGTCGTTTTTAGTCTATACTGAAAACGTTCACAAGAATAATTTAGCGTCTACTTTTTACTATGACCATTGACCATACCTTAGTTATTGATGGCTCTAAAACCACTCAGGCAATCAGTCGTTTGATGTTGGCTGAATTGGGCATTGATTTTGATATAGCCACTAACGAGAGCGAAGTTTGGCGGCTAATGAAGTCCAGAGACATACCCTATGACATGGTTTTGGTGGCTCGAGCTTCTCTTGGTCGCGACCTAAGGCTTTTTGTCTCACGCTTGCGGGCATTGCGTCACTATGCCTCTGTTCCCCTGATTCTGGTGATCAGCGACAAAGGCGAACGTCAGGATGTCAAGTCCCTTTACGCTGATGGCTTTACCCAAATATTCAGTCGTAAAGAATACGACCAGCTCAAACAGTACATAGAGCAGGCCCAGAGCCGAAACACCTTTGAAAAAGCCCACCAAAATAAAGTCATCATTATTGAAGATGACCTGGCTCAGCAGTTAACGGTTCAGGCCATACTTGAAGAAAAACACTGTGAGTGCTTTTGCTTTAAGTCAGCAGAGGAGGCCCTGGCACAAGCGAACAATATTCACCCCCACGTGATTACCTGTGATTTCTTTCTGGAAGGCAAAATGACCGCTTTGGACTTTGTGGTCCAGGTAAAAACACCAGAACACCCATGGCGCCACGTGCCTATTATTGCCATGACCGGCCTCGACGATCCTACCCGCAAATATGAATTGGTGCGATCAGGCGCCAATGACTATATCGCCAAGCCCATTGATCCTCTGGAGCTGTCGGTACACGTTGAAAATTTAATTCGCTATAAGCACTTGTTGGATACGGTAGACGCCCAAAAAAAAGAGATGCACTATCTCGCCATGCATGATCAACTGACGGGACTTTACAATCGCCACTTTATTGCCGAGCAGGTTCAAATAAGTATCAGCGAAGCAAAACGCCATGGCATTGAATACTCGATGATCCTGTTCGACATTGACTTTTTTAAGAAGGTTAATGATGAACACGGCCATGATATCGGCGATGCCGTACTCACAGCAGTGGGCGCTTTCCTCAGGGCAAATATGCGAGATGAAGATATAGCGGCACGTATTGGCGGTGAGGAGTTTCTGATTTTGCTCAGTCACTGCAATTTACCGGCGGCTGTCGATAAAGCTGAAGCTCTCCGCGCGGCTCTGGAAACACTTAAACCCGCTGACTTACCCATCACTGCAAGCTTCGGCGTCGCTCAGTTAGGCAGTGATGTCAACACCTTTGATCTCTTGTTCAAACAAGCAG
>JBCBZU010000443.1:0-2325 GCA_039815165.1 Pseudomonadota bacterium | reverse complement strand
CCACCTGCGCGGGACAGTCAAGGCTATCTTCTTTGCTGCCCGTCACCACAGCGTTAGCTCAACAAAGGAATCAACAATGGTCGACTGTACTTTCGAACTAAATGGAAAGCAAATGAGTGAATTTAAGTGTGGAGCAATATCATTTGCTGCCTTTTCAGGCCTTGGTGAACATATTAATCGTCGTGTTTCTGCATGTATTCCCAATGTAGGGCCAATTCCTCCTGGAGCGTATTATGAATTGATCGCCAATCTGGAGGCTATTAGGTCCACTACGCGACTTATTCACTGGCCGAGATCAATGGTTTGCATTGTATGCAATAGATGATGAAATTGACGATGAAACTTTTTGCGAAAAAGTGAAACGAGGTCTATTTCGGCTACACCCCAATGGACCATTGGGTCGAAGCGAAGGGTGTGTTGTTATAAACAAAGAATCAGATTTTTTGCTCTTACGAACGATCTTAAAAAATACTTCCAAGAGATTTATTTCTGGCACAGAACTAGAATCATATGGCCGCCTGGTGGTCACATGAAAAAGAAACATTCAAAATTGCTCTTTTGGGGCTGGGTTATAACGGCCACTATTATGGCCACATTTTGGTGGTTTAATAGTATCTATGCTGTCCCATTTTCCGAGTTTTTATGGACTCAGTACAATCGATTACTAGGCGGACAAAAACCTGGCTTATCTTCCGATTTAGAGTTTCTTACAGTGATTGCAGGTGCTGCGGTTATTTCCGGTTTTCTTGCATGGCTAGTATCATTGTTAGTTGGACTAATACGTAAATACTGCTGAGATCAAATATCTCTGGCAGCCTGTTGGTATTGATACATAGTCCATTTGGTCGCACGATTTACTTCCGCAAAAATAGACTCTTGTGAACTTCGACCGTTATGGTAAGCAAGCACCTTCTTTGCTTTGATCTTTTTATTGGTCAAAACAACCTTGTATTCCCACTGGCTGTGGATGCTTAACATCATCCATTCAATAATAAAAACAGAATTGGGGATTGAGCTTATTGGTTTGTGGTCGCCTAAATAAAGATAATCTGGATGAAAAGCTGTAGGAAAAGCTGTAGGAAAAGCTGTAGGAAAACTTGTAGAAAGAGAATAAAAAATTTACAAACCTGAAGTAAGCAGCAAACTTTTAGTGCCATTATATTGCGTTATACCTGAACTACTGATATTTTATCGGCAATTTAACCTTAAGAAAGGGAAATACGTTAATGAAAGCACTGACCAACTACTTTTTATACCTATTGATCTTATTAGCGTTACCGATTAACACACTTCATGCTGACACCCTTGTTGTTTTTGGCGACAGCCTAAGTGATACAGGAAATCTGGCCGCCGCCCTCAATCAACAGGGAATTACATTCCCCGCTGAAGCATTTGACGGGCGAGCATCAAATGGCATTGTCGCAGTTGAAGTACTTGCCGCATTGCTTAACACAACAATAGAGCCCTCTCTTTTTTTATTGGGCCTCAATGCCGGCGGCAATTACGCGGTTGCCACCGCGCGCGCCAGAGTTGCTGATGACAGGCCGATTCATTTTCCGTACCAACTCAATGCATACCTGTTAAACACCAATGGCATTGCCGATGCTGATGCAACTTTTGTTATCCAGATAGGAGGTAATGATGTGCGCGATGCATTTTTTGCAGACGGTGATGAAACCTACTCAATACTGCAAGCGGCATTATTATCACTGCAATCAAATATAGATTTATTGATAAATTCAGGGGCGAGAAAAATATTGGTATCCAATAGCGCTAATTTAACTGAGGTTCCCGAAATTATTACCGCTATTAACAATTCCATATCCGTTTATGAAAAAAGGCGTAAACGATTTAAGGCACAGCTGTTATCATTAATTTTCAATCATCGATTACAAAAAATACTTTCCTTACATCGACACCAACATCAACAAAGTGATTTAGTAATAGCAGAAGTCAAAATACCTGAGCTATTTAAATTCCTGAAAAAAAACCAGTCATCACTTGGTTTTGTTGATATCAAAAATGGATGTCTGCTACTGAACTTAGACAGCTTTCAGTACAGTAGGACTGTTAACTGCGACTTGGACAATGATATCGATCACTTTTTATTTTTTGATCAAATTCATCTAAGTGCCGCAGGCCATGAATACCTGGGCCGTTACCTATACCTTAACACGCCAAGATAAAACCAAGCGCCTCTAAGAAATATGATTGTTTAGTGACGCTCATCCAAAAACGGAGCTCAATAGCCAATGCCTTATATGCCTTTGCCGCCCGGCGATATTTATTATGAAACAATAGGAAAAGGACAGCCTCTGGTGCTAT
>JBCBZU010000183.1:0-5128 GCA_039815165.1 Pseudomonadota bacterium | reverse complement strand
GTATTGATATCACCTCAATGGTATCGGGCAACTGCTGCTGCCATTGCCGATAAACGCTGGGTCCACCGCCCGCATAGGCAAAACAAATCAACTGTACTTGTGCCTGCGGCCGAGCCTCGGTATAAACCAACCACTGATTTTTTTTTGCGGTGTCCGCCTCCAGTGGACTGCCACTTGGTTTGGCGTCGGTTCGGTTGGCGGCGGTATGTACTCTGGGAAAGAGATCGTCAATTAAAGAGTGAATGCTAACGCCTTCCAGCAGTCTGGACATTGAGACTTTAACCGGCAGCGCAGCGTTAAGTCGATTTAACAGTTCAACGGTCATTAATGAATCCAAGCCCAAATCCTGTAAGGACTGATCGGGTGAAAGTTGATCTTGCGCCAAGCCTAATACTGTCCCCACCTGAGTTGACATAAAGCTTACCAGCAGGTCGTGCTGCTGTGCGCTATCTGCATTGGCCAGTTGCTGTTTAAATTGATCCGCTGCCACACTGTGACCAGAGGGATTATAAGTCACCAGTAATTGATAGTAGGGCGCTGCCGCAGGCAGTTGTGCTGCATACACTGACCAATCGGTTATGGTGACTGCGGCTTGGGCAATGCCCCGTGCAAGTTGTGTGGCCATACAGTCAAAGGCGGTAGCAGGGGCTAGATAGTCTGTGCCCCGTCGTTGCCAAATTCGCTGGCCGCGCTCACCGGACTGCGTCGCCAGGCCGGTTTCTGCCCAGGGACCCCAGTTGATAACCGTGGCCGACAGGCCCAGCGATTGGCGATAAGCGCCGAGGCTATCTAAAAATCCATTGGCGGCGGTGTAATTACACTGACCCGCTGAACCTGTTAGGCTTAGCACTGAAGAAAATAAAATAAAGCAATCCAGCCTCAGGTGTTTAGTCTTGTGGTGCAAATACCAGGCGCCACTCATTTTGGCCGTGCTAACTTTGCGAAACTGCGCGAGATCCATTTGTGCAATGACGCCATCATCCAAACCGCCAGCGGCATGAATAATACCGCCAAGCGATAGGCGGCGTTTATTCACTTCGGCAAGTATTTGATCGACGCCGTCACTATGGCTAATATCGCCACGGATAATATGAATATTGGCACCACGATTTTCCAAGGCGATTATCTGCGCTTGCGCAGCCGCAGAAGGTTTGCCTCTGCCGACCAATATTACTTCTGTGACCTGCTGATGGCTAATCAACCACTCGGCAGTTTGTAAACCTAAAGCACCCATACCGCCAGTAATAAGGTAGCTGCCAGCAGATGAAAATGTAACGGGCTTATCAATTATTGGCGTGTCAGGCATGTCTGCCGTATCGCTTTCTATGGGGGACAGCCTGGCACCAAACCACTGTTGATTGCGCAAGGCAATTTGGTCTTCCTCGCTGTCGCTTGCGAGCATTTGCAGCAGGCTATCGCTGTCAATATGTTGCGACTGATGATCCAAATCGATGAGTCCAGTCCGTAGGGCTGGATATTCCTGCGCCAGTGTTCGACCAAAGCCCCAAACCGCTGAGGCGGCTGGGTCAAGTTGAACGGCGTTGGTAACTGCCATGCAGGCTCGGGTAATCAACTGTAAACGAGGTGGGTTTGTCATTATCGCTTGATTGCCGATCAGTGCCTGGCTCAGCAATAACACAGGCTCAACGGCAGCAGCGCCGGGTGTTTGACCCATGTTATCAATGCTTTGATCACAGGGCCAAAAACACACAATGCGCTCTGGCATTTGACCGCAATGGGTTTTATAGGTCTCGCACAGGCCTTGATAATCCTCTGCTTTATCTACCCGAATGCTCCAGTTATCGTTGTGGTCAATGGAAAGCTGCTGACTTGCAGTAAGCGAAATAACCCGATGCCCTTGTGACCGTAACTGTGTGCTAATGCTTTCACCAATGCCTTGTTGGTCTTGCAGAATTAACCAATGGGTTTGCGCCCGCGTATAAGCCGTGGATGCGGGTGCTGGTAGTGCCTGCCACACGGGCATATACATATGTTTAAGGTATGTAGTTGGCAATAATGCCTTGCGGGCCAGGCGTTTAAGTGCCAGTTTATGCATTACCGCAACCGTTTGTCCCGTATTGTCGACAACGTGAATATTAATGACTAAGTCACGATGCGTATGCTCAAGGCACTCTGCTTTTACCCATACATCACTCACCTGTGATTGATATTGGGCGAACTGTTCCATACCCACAGGTAGATAGCTATCGCCACTAAGATCATGGTTAAAATCACCGTAGTCACTGACCAGTGCCGGGAAAATGTGTAAGCATGCATCCAATAGCGCAGGGTGTATGCCGTAGTCTTGCGGGCTGAGTTGCTGATTTAGGCTGAGTCTTGCCAGGGCCTTTGGTGTGGTTGTTGAATGCACTTGCCAAAGCGTTTGAATATTGCGAAAGCGCTCGCCGTAAACCAAACCGACTGCGCGTATTTGCTTATAAAACCGGGCCACATCAATGGCCTTGGCTTGGCTCATAATAGACTGGGGATCAAAACCGGTTTTGGGTGCTGGCGCCGTTTGTATAAAGCCCCATAGATGTTGGCGATCAAACTTGTCGGCACTATCAAGGTTTTTGCCGAGAATATTAAATTCGCTGCGCTTATCCTCCTGATGACGCAGCACAATATTAAGTGCTATTGCGCTTTGCGGGTCAAGCACAATGGCATCGCCGTAAACAATATTGTGTAAGCTCACTGCCTCGCCAAAGTATTCTTGCCCTGCTGCCGTTATCGCCTCCAGCGCCGCCATTAAGGGTAACACTGGCAAGTCGTAGATAATATGATCGTGTAAATAGCTTAGGGTTTGCAGCCCATAATTTACCTGGAGCTGGCCGCCTTGAGCATCTTGCTGCCAAGTGCCTGGAGCCTTAGCTCCCTGTAACTTATCCCTTTGTAACTCATCCCTCTGTAACTCATCCCTTTGTAACTCATCCCTTTGTAACAATGGATGTAAACTGCGGGCAATCGTAGTGGCGGTTTTTTTGGGGGTATTGGTGTTAAACCAATAAGACTTGCCTTGAAAAGGATAGACCGGTAAAGGCAATTTTTGCCAATACTGTTGTTTGGGCCATTGAATGCGAGCGCCATGGGTATAGAGCTGCGCGACTGCCTGTAAGAAGCTTTTCCAGTCATCACTGTTTTTTTCCAATGAGGGTATAAACAGCAGCTTGTCGTCAGCCAGCGCTGTGCGTGCCAGATTGATTAGGGTTTTACCCGGACCTATCTCAAGGATACAGCTTACCTTAGCCGCTGTTAGGGCCTGTAGGCTTTGCACAAAATGCACAGGCTGGCGCGCATGTTGCCGCCAGTAGTGGGCACTGACGGCATCGGTTTTGATACGGCCATCTATATTGGCAACAAACCCAATAGTGGGTGCGCGATAGTGAAGTGCTGCGGCACAATGTTCAAAATCATCCAGTATGCTATCCATCAAGGGCGAGTGAAACCCATGGGATACGGTTAGCGGGCGGGTGTCTATATGCTGTTGTTGGCAAGCATTCAATACCGCGTCAACCGCTTCTTGTGTACCGGCAATTACTGTGTTGAGTGGGCCGTTAAAACCGGCAATACTAATGGTGTTGGGGTTATGGGCTTGCAGTAGATTTGTCACTGTTGCCTCATCGGCAAATACGGCTGCCATGGTGCCGCCCGCAGGTAAGGATTGCATCAGTGTGGCACGTTGGCAGATTAGCCTTAGCCCATCCTCCAGCGACATTATGCCGGCACTGACGGCAGCCGCATACTCCCCCACACTGTGCCCCATCACTATGGCGGGCTCAATTCCCCACCGGCGCCACAGGCGATCCAGACCGGTTTCGATAACAAACAGCGCCGGTTGTGTAAAACCTGTCTGGTCAATGGTGTGATCAGTTCGGTGAAACAAACTATCCCGTAAATCCTCACCTAATAAGGCTTGAGCATGTTCGGCACAGTGGTCGATATGCTGACGAAAGCCCGCATCGGCACGATAAAGCCCGTGGGCCATATGCGCATATTGCGAACCCTGACCGCTAAATAAAAAAGCCACTTTGGGAGACTCACCTCGCCGCAGTTGACGATAGGCTCGGTTATCGCCGATGCTCCTTAGCCATTCACTGAGTTGCTGGTCACTGTTTACCACACGGGCAGCACGCCATTCAAAGTCAGCTCTGCCGCGATTAAGCGCTTCACAAAAAGTGCTGAGTGCCATTGTTGGTTTACTTTGCAGTAAATCAGCATATTGTTTTGCCATGGCTTGCAGTGCGGCTTCACTGCGTGCAGACAGGCTTAGGATAGTAAAGGGGTCGGCGCTGGCTTTGTTGACGGGCGTAGGCTCTGGTGCTTGTTCCAGTACTGCAAAGGCATTGGTTCCTCCCAGGCCCAGTGAATTCACGCAGGCCTGTCGCGTTTGCCCGGCACCGTCCATTAGTGGCCACGCTTGTGTGTGCTGGCAAACATAAAACGGGCTGTCGGCAAAAGGAATTTTAGGGTTAGCCTGTTGGTAGTTAAGACTGGCGGGGATTTGCCCGTGGCTAATGGCTAAGGCGGTTTTAATTAAGGAGGCCATGCCTGCCGTTTGCTCAAGATGGCCAATATTTGTTTTTACGGAACCGATGGCGCAATGCTGTAGTTGCTGGTCATCAAGCAAGCGAAAGGCCTGGGTCAAGGCATTGACTTCTAGAGGGTCACCGACAATGGTGCCGGTGCCGTGGCACTCCACAAAGGCAATATTGGCAGGCTTGACCTTGGCCAGCGTCATGGCCTCCACCATTGCCTTGGCTTGTCCATCGACACTGGAGGCGGTATAGCTGACTTTATTGTTGCCATCGTTATTGATGGCGGTCGCCTTGATCACGGCGTACATATGATCGCCATCGGCAATGGCCTTGTCCAGGGGCTTGAGTAAAACAGCTCCGACGCCACTGCCAAAAATAGTGCCGTCAGCGGCGGCATCAAAGGCACGGCAATGGCCATCAGAGGACAAAATATCCCCTTCACGAGCAAGATAGCCCTGGTGGTGTGGGCAACGTACAGTGGCCGCACCCGCCAATGCCATATCGCTCTCGCCACTCAGTAGGCTTTGGCAGGCCAAGTGCACGGCAACCAAAGACGTAGAACAAGCCGTTTGTACGCTAACGCTGGGGCCACG
>JBCBZU010000166.1:0-5381 GCA_039815165.1 Pseudomonadota bacterium | reverse complement strand
GTCAGTAATTTCACCAGTAAAAATCCTGCAAACAGTATGGGCTGATGTATCAGATAAATAATTAGCCCATGCTTACCCAGGTAGATTAAGGCTTTGAATTGTTCTGCCTTCGGTAAACTAAATGTTGCAATGGGCAAGACCCCCGCCAGCCCTACCCCCAGCAACATTACCCCCAGCCATGGGAACAGTGGCACAAAATCCTCTGTGCGCCGAGGCAAAAAGCCTGAAAACCATTCGAACGGCCAACGGCTATTGACTATGCCTAACCAGTAGCCGCTTAATATCAACAAGCCTAAGGCCAATGCGATGACTGGTCGCTTAACAAAAACAATACCGACCAGGCTTGCTGCGGTCATAAAATGCAAAATACCAAAGTAAATCCAGGCCTGCGGAAAAACGACTAATGACATAGCGGTAATGGCTAAAGAGGCCACTATAAGTTGTAGCAAACGCTTAACAAAGGCAGATGGCTTAAATTTTTTTTTATGTGCCAGTGACAAACTAATGCCCAGGGTAAAAATAAACAAGCTCAGTATCAGATAGCGAAAAGGCCACCAATTGGGGCCATTGGGCACATTCCAGTTCACGTAACCAAAATAGCGCAGATCATAGCAAAAGTGAAAAATAATCATCAGCACTATTGCGAGCCCACGCAGTGCATCCACCCACGCCAGTCGATGTGATTTTAGAGGGACACCGGGTGTCTTACTTGCGGTTGCTTTAATCACTGATTTTTTCTAGAACACAAAAGGCATAATCATATGGATTGGTCTCTGAGGCAGAAAATGCTTGTCTGCTTGTTTCTCGCCACTGGTGGTCACTCACTTCAGGAAAAAACGCATCTCCATTGAGATCGGCATCCACTCGTGTCAGATACAGGGTGTCTGCCATTGCCAGTGTCGCCTGATAAAGCTCAGCACCGCCAATCAGCATGACCTCATCGACACCGTCGATAAATGCTTGAGCTGTAGCCACTTTCATAGCCTCATCAATGGAAGATACCGCCTTCACGCCATCATAGTGCCAGTCCGATTGGCGAGTAAGCACAATATTTAAGCGCCCAGGCAGGGGCCGCCCGATGGATTCAAAGGTCTTACGGCCCATAATCATGGGCTTACCCATGGTGATACGCTTAAAATGCTTTAAATCTTCCGGCAGGTGCCACAGCAATTTATTATCTTTACCGATGGTTCGGTTATTTGCCATCGCAACGATGATTGCCAGTTTGGTCATTTAATTGTTCCTGCTAAGTGTTGGGTGTAAGTGTTGGGTGTAAGTGCTGCGTGGAAAAAAACGATTTTTGTGGTGAACTGTTCGCGGTCAACGGGTCCACAATTTGCACCTGTTATCGATAATAGCAACCGTTCTTCGCCGCTACGAGGATAACAGGCACCCCTTAGACAGCCACAGGAGCCTTGATATGGGGGTGGGGATCGTAACCGATAATGTCGAAGTCCTCAAATGTGTAGTCGTAAATCGATGCGGGCTTACGCTTAATACTTAAGGTGGGTAGAGCTTTGGGTTGGCGGCTTAATTGGGTTTCGACCTGCTCAATATGATTAGAGTAGATATGGGAATCACCCGTGGTAATAATGATTTCACCCACATCCAAATCACATTGCTGAGCCAGAATATGAACCAAAAGCGCTAAACTCGCTGTATTGTAGGGCAAGCCTAAAAATGAATCCGAGCTGCGAATATAAAGCTGGGCGGAGAGCGCATTGTTTGCCACATAAAACTGGTACAACAAGTGGCAAGGCGGCAAGGCCATCTTGCCTTGTTTGACGTTTTCTTGTGGGCTCATGGTTTCGTCAGGAAGGTATTCCACATTCCAGCCATGGAACAATATTCGCCGACTATTGGGCTGGTTCTTCAGGCAATTGACAACATAGTCAATTTGATTAATGGCTTCGCCTTGCTGAGTGGGCCACGCGGTCCATTGTTTACCGTAAATAGGGCCGAGATCGCCTGTCTCCGTCGCCCATTCATCCCAAATGCTCACGCCATTGTCGTTAAGCCATTGTGTATTGGTATCACCATTCAAAAACCAAATTAATTCATTGGCGATGCTTTTAAAATGCAGTTTCTTAGTGGTTAATAGGGGAAATCCGTCCTTTAAGTGATGGCGATACTGGCGGCCAAACACCGATAGCGTCCCGGTACCGGTACGGTCGCCTTTGTGTACGCCATTGGTGAGCACATCTTTGAGCAATTCCAGGTAGGGCTTCATATTGATTTGGGAGCGGTTGATTTTTTACGGGGAGTGTTTTTTTTAGCCGAGGCCTTTTTCTTCGTACTTTTGTTTTTTGCGGGGGATTTTTTTTTGCCTGACTCCGTGTTTGTTGTACTTTTAGTGTCTTGCTTGGTGTCTTGCTTGGTGTCTTGTGTAGTGTCGTCTTGCGATGCTTGTGTCTGACTTGGTGTCGGTTTAATTGTTTTTTTCGAATCAGGCTTTTTTGCCGCTGTCGCTGTCGCCTTTGGTGACAGCGCTTTATCTGTTTTTCCAAAGCCTTGAGTATAAGCCCAAACGAAAATACCTAAGCCACCGATTATCATTGGCAGACTGAGCAGTTGCCCACGGGTCATCCAACCAAAGATTAACTCCGGGATATGTGAATCCGGCTCACGGAAGAATTCCACTATAAAGCGAAAAATGCCATAAAAAATTAAAAACACAGCGCTAATCGCAAGTCGCGGTCGCGCTTTGCGGGCAAAGAAATACACGATGCAAAATAACACCAAGCCCTCAAGAAAGGCCTGATACAGTTGCGAGGGGTGTCTGACCAAGCGTTCCGGGTCTTTGGGAAATACCATCCCCCAGGAAAGCTCTGTCGCACGCCCCCACAGCTCTTGGCCGATAAAATTTCCCAGGCGACCAAAGCCTAAGCCAGGAGGCACAATAACCGCTACGAAATCCATTAAATCGTAAAACGACACGCCAATACGGCGGCAATAAAAGAGTGTCGATGCAATCACCCCTAATAAGCCGCCATGAAAGGACATGCCCCCTTCCCATATGCGAAAGATAAGCAGGGGGTCCTGCAACCAGGCGCCGGTATTGTAAAACAGGATGTAGCCGATACGACCACCGAGTACCACGCCGAGTGCACCGTAGACAATAAGGTCTTCAACTTGCTTGGCCTGCAGGGGAATATCCGGTCGCCTGGCCCGCTGCAAGGCCAGATACCAGGCTGTTGCAAAGGCGATCAAATACATAATGCCATACCAATGCACGCTTAATGGCCCGATAGAAAAGGCAACGGGGTCAATATCAGGGTGTATCAATTTAAATTCCTCCGTTGGAAGTGCGCTGGCGCCCGAAGCGAGGGCTGGCTGGGTGTGGGGCTGAAAACCGAGTCACAGCCAGGCTTATGGCGAGCTCTCTCGCCACGCCCAGCCGACGCCAAATGCGTCTTAGACGGTGCTTAGTGGATGCGCCCAGCAGACGGATGGGCTTATATTCGCAAGCCGTTAAATGGAAAACAAAAATCATTATTGACGCGTATTCAACTGGGGTGCTTAGGTCTAACATAGAATGGTTTAGCATGGAACGGTTTAACATGGAACTGGACTATTAAAAAATTAATATACTACAAAGGGTGGTTTTGCCTCTGCTGTTCTCGCTCACCTTGCCCGCAGGGCTCACTATGTACTACGATAAGCGCTTCGTCAGTCACATGATTCCCTATTCTTCTTTATGCCACTTTCTAGTGTAGTGAAGCAGTGTAGTGAAGCAGTGTAGTGAAGCAGTGAAGTGCCTCAGCTTTAACAAAATCTCAATAAGGTAGTGGATAAAACCAAGACGCCATCATATCATCTTGTTCTGAGCGACTAAAGGCATCTATATTGAACTTGTCGTCCAAAAATTGTTCTTAAACCCCAGACGCTTAATGTAACACTCTACTATTTTATGTGTTTAATTTTATTTTCCTTCGACCCTGACTCGAATACGCCTTTAATTCTAGGCGCCAATCGCGATGAATTTTTCCATAGACCCACAGCCCCCGCACATTTTTGGGAAGATCATTCTCAAGTGCTTGCCGGTAGGGACTTACAAGCAGGAGGAACCTGGCTTGGCATTAGCCGGGAAGGTCGTTTTGCCGGCATTACCAATGTCAGAGAGCCTGGCGTTGTTGTCGAAAATGCTCGTTCTCGTGGGGAGTTAACCAAAGACTTTCTCGCCGGGGATCTATCGCCTGTAGACTATTTACGCCAAGTAGAATCCAAACAAACGCAATACTCTGGGTTTAACTTATTACTGGGCGACTTTTCCAAGTTCAGGCCCTGCCTGCACTATTTTAGCAATCGCGAAGCCGACCCCCAAAAAAAGGGCCCGCAAAGATTGAACGCCGGCACCTATGGTTTAAGCAACCACTTACTCGATAGTCCCTGGCCCAAAGTGGATGATGGCAAACAGTCTCTTATTGCGGGATTAAAAAAGGCCAGGGGGGACCACAAGAGTATTCGGCAACTGCTCGAAAATTCCTCACTGGCCGACGATCATCGGCTGCCAGAGACTGGCCTGGATTACGATAAAGAAAAAGCTCTCTCTGCCATTTTTATTATGCTGCCAGACTACGGTACACGTGCCAGCACTGTTATTAGCATCAACCAACAACACATCGAATTTAGCGAACAAAACTATGCCGCGTCGCAGACAGGACAAGCCAATAGGGACGGTGAAACCAGCCATTTTATTATTGATAGAAGCGTTATATCGCCAAAGACCGTGGCCGCGAAATAATACCAAAGCGCCGCAGTGCCGCATCAACGGTTTTGGCGACCATATCGGCATCGGCCAGGTTGACCACACTATCAAGCAAGTCTTCTGCCTGCTCTAAGGTAATCGCACGAATCACTGATTTCACTTTGGGTAGATTGGTGGAGTTCATGGACAGTACGTCATAACCCATTGCCATTAACAGGATGGCGGCGCCGGGATCACCCGCCAGCTCACCACAAATACTGACCGGCGTGCCCTGGCTATGGGCAGCGGTCACAATAAGCTGCAAGGCATTTAAAACCGCTGGATGAAAAGCGTTGTACAAATCCGCCACTTGGGCATTGTTGCGGTCTACCGCCAGTAAATATTGGGTTAAATCATTACTGCCGACCGATAAAAAATCCGCTCGGGCAGCAATTTCTTTTGCCTGATAAACCGCAGCAGGCACCTCGATCATGACGCCTACCGGCGGCATTTCAATTGATAAGCCCTCTTCCAGCAGCTCGGTGTAAGCTCGGTAGATTAAGGATTGTGCTTCTTCCAATTCAGGAAGCACACCTCGAGCACGCTCAGCTTTTTGCCTTTGGGTCCGTCGAGAGCGTGCTTCATGTCCAGGAGGAACCGCGGAGACACGCCGCGCTCCATGACGGGCCACCGG
>JBCBZU010000503.1:0-1591 GCA_039815165.1 Pseudomonadota bacterium | reverse complement strand
AGTCCTGTAGCGATGCACTCAACAACTACCGGCAGCAACATCAACTTGTTATGGAAAATCGCCCAGACTTTATGCTTGTACTCAACAACGATGGTAAGCTTGATCATATAGAAAAACTAGAACGCAGCCTTGCCCACAAAATAGTTGAAGAGGCCATGCTGGCCACCAATAAAGCCGCGGGAGAGTTTTTGGCTTTACATCAGGCGGGACTTTTTAATGTACATCCAGGTTATAAAGCAGAGAGGCGGGATGATATTGAAGACCTGCTAAAAGAAAAACTGGCTAGGGATGATATTGGCGATACCGGCACTTTGGAAGGCTATATCAAACTCATTAAAGAATTACAAAATAAACGACCTGAGCTTATTCCCATACAGCAACGCTTTTTGCAAGGCAGTGAACCATCCCTAGAAGCCAAACCCCATTTTGGGCTAGGTGTCAAGCACTATGCCACTATTACATCACCCATTCGCCGCTATCAGGACCTCTTTAATCAACGCTGTATTCACCAGTTATTAATCAATAAAAAAGCCACTAAATTTAGAAAAAAGCAACTTAGCCGATTGAAAGAAATTTTAAACAATAATCGTAATGCGGCACGTAGTGTTGAACAGTGGTTGGTTAGCGATTACTTAAGTTCACATATTGGGCAGACATTTAAAGCCCAAGTTGCATTGCTCACCAATCAAGGCATCGGCGTGCGCCTCAAAGACACAGGGATAGAAGGATTTATTTTAGGAAGAAAAGAAGTTAAACAACAGCCTGAGATAGCTTTTGACAAAATTTCATTTAACAACCAACGCATGGAATTAACCTGGAACGGACAAGCGGTCGCACTAGAGCAAGAGCTTGATGTGGTATTAACCGATATCGATATGGAAAAGAAAAAACCTGTTTTTGAATGGAAGCACTTACCCTCATCTAACAATTAAGCGAGTATAGAGGGGACGGAGGCGCTATTTTTTGATTAATTGCTTTGATTCTATAATCCTATAGTCAGCTATAGATCAACCGGCCAACTTAATTGACGCCAACCGGCCAAGGTTATTGTCGTTCAATAGGCTGGATAGGTCTCCGTCCCCGTTTTGTTGTTAACTTTTAATTTCCGACATTACATAAGCGTAGATTAGCAGTTTCATTGCACTGTCCACATTTAAAAACTGAATGCCATAGGTAAACTGTTCATTACCCCCGCTCATAGAGCGAATAACGCCTTCCACTTCTATCACTTCTTCTATGTCCAGTACTTTTATTTTCGCTTTTAAGCTGACTTTTTCTTCAGGGTCACCCAAAAATTGCTCACTGAACACTTTAGCGCCATCAATGCTGAGATTGTTTATTGTTGCCTTAATGGTCTCATTGCGATGAGGAGAGGAAGAGGTGATAAAACATACCAGGCTACTGCTGGCTCTAACGCTACTGCGAATCTCACCTACTTCCATTTTCTCGGGTATTGCTAAAAACAAATGCGCATAAGGAACTGAACTGGTGTGAAGAATGTTGGTACGAAAAGCACAAGCGCAGTTGAGGTGATTAACAAATAACCTAATGACCACTTGATTACCTACTTTACAGGGAACGGGCCGTCCCT
>JBCBZU010000224.1:0-4511 GCA_039815165.1 Pseudomonadota bacterium | reverse complement strand
GCACAGTTGCGCCAATTTTCAATGGCGTCAATCAAATAGTTCAGGACGAACTATTTGATTGCCAGGTTAATAGCTCTGAGCTTTCTCACTCGCAGTTCCCAATTGCAGACAGGCGCCGGCTTATCTAATGGTCACAGCAATGCATTATTTTGGTTTAGACAATTTTACTGTGATCAAGCAAAGTCTGTGTCGTATTGTTTGACCTATTACTATTGTACCTAAGCTAAGCAATAGATAACCAACCACGGTTTCTCGGTTTAGTTAGAGGGAACCAAAGAGGCACTCGCTATCAAGACCTTGCTGCATCATAATGTCTCGCAAGCGCTTTAAGGCTTCGACCTGAATTTGACGAACGCGTTCTCTGGTAAGGCCTATTTCGTGCCCTACTTCTTCCAGGGTGCTGATTTCGTGGCCACGGAGGCCGAAGCGTCGGCAAAGCACTTCTCTTTGCTTTTCGGTTAGCTCTGTTAACCAAGAGTCAATACTTTGGCTAAGGTCACTGTTTTGTAGGGCCGTTACTGGGTCTGCGGTTTGATGATCGGCAATGGTGTCACTAAGTGTTTTATCGCCATTGGCACCAATGGTGGCGTCGATAGAGTTGACTCGTTCATTGAGACCCAGTATGCGCTCTACATCTTCAACCGGTTTTTCAAGTAGATTGGCGATTTCTTCCGGTGAAGGCTCATGGTCTAATTTTTGCGAAAGCTCTCTCGCCGCACGCAAATAGACATTTAGCTCTTTGACAACGTGGATGGGCAAACGAATGGTGCGAGTTTGATTCATTATTGCACGCTCGATGGTTTGTCGAATCCACCAAGTGGCATAAGTCGAAAAACGAAAGCCGCGCTCCGGGTCAAATTTCTCAACCGCGCGAATCAGGCCAAGATTACCCTCTTCAATAAGGTCTAGCAATGCCAGACCGCGATTCACATAGCGACGCGCAATTTTAACCACTAGGCGAAGGTTGCTTTCGATCATACGCTTGCGCGCTGCCTCTTCACCTTTAAGCGCTTTGCGCGCAAAGTAGACTTCTTCTTCCGCGCTTAGTAGCGGTGAAAAACCTATTTCGTTTAAGTACAGTTGTGTGGCATCAAGAGTTTTTTGAACACTGGCGTTATCTGACTCGATAACGCTTTCTATTAAAGTATCTTCTACAGCTTCAAGAGGCTTTTCAGCATCATTATTGTCTATTGCCGCTTCGATAGCGGTGATATTAACCTTGGCTGCTTGTTTATGCTTAAGGAGTCGTTGCGCTGTCATGTTCAGAATCTCTTGTATTTAGTGTTTGTTCCAGCATTTTTCTACTAAAAAAGTAAGTTGCTGCCCAACCCTTATGGGTCTAGACCCTACTACTCAATTCACAATATTGAATGGGTTATCGGACGATTTCACAAACAGTTTAGAGTTTTGTTTTAATCCCTGGCCATGCTTACCTCTTAGGCAACAACGGCAATGGGTTAATCGGCTTACCGTCTTTTCTGATTTGAAAATGCAAACGTGGCAAACCTTTCGCTCCTATTCCTGTGGACCCTATATCTGCTATGTGCTGTCCTCGCTTAACAATATCGCCTTCCTTAACGCGCAATAGGTAATTATGAGCATAAGCACTTAGATAAGTATCATTATGTTTTATAATCACTAATTTTCCGTACCCTCTCAGTCCGCTTCCGGCGTAGACAATTTTTCCACTAGCGGCTGCAAGCACAGAGTCGCCTTTTTTACCTTGGATATCAATACCCTTTTTCAAGCCCTTATCTATATAAAAGTTAGTAAGCACTCGCCCTCTTGCAGGCCAGCTCCAGACAATGATTGCCTTTTTTTGAGCGGGGTTTTTTTTAAGGTCTGGCAAAATCGATTTTTTTTCTGGACGAACACTTGGTGTTTTGGAAGCAGACAATACCTTTGATTTTTGGGCGGGAGCAGGTACTGGGGAGGATGTATTTATTGAGGTTTCTATAGGTTTTTTTGCTGCTGAAGGAGGCGCGCCTGTTGCCGGCTGCGGTTTTTCTTTAATGGCTACATTATCTGCCAAGTATATGATTTGTCCCGGAAAAATACGAAAATCAGGCGCTATTCCATTGGCTTTAGCCAAGCCTTTGTAGTTGAGTCCATAGCGCCAGGCAATGGAGTATAGCGTTTCGCCCGGCATGACTTCATGAGTGACTACTTTTGTCGACGGAGGCGATTGTCGATCTCGAATAGGCGCCCTACCCCCCGAAGAAACACAGGCTACCAAAAAGCACAGAGTGATCAAAATATTGATCACCCTTTTTTTGCTGTAGATGAGTTGTACACAAGCTGTGGATAAGTATGTATGCTTTTTTGAGCTCATTTTTCAGTCATTAATATAACTTTAAAATATCAATTGTGTTAATTTATGCAAAATTACTCTAATTTTTTTATAAGAAAAGTGCTTTTTTATTGCTTTGTGGAACCAATATCCGACATTATGAGAAGGATTGCTGTTTTCTTAAGAGTTTTTTTCTATTCTTTCTAGCAATAAAACCAACAGCATACCTAACTAAGCAACACTTTTTGTTCAATTTTCACTCAATTGACCAGTCTTAAAAAACACCATCCTGGCGATCACAACGACGAAAGGTCATCTTGTACAGCGTACTCCAGGGCAAATACTGGATGTGGTCAGTACAATGCGTGAACTGTATTGGCCCCATCCATGGCCCAGACCTGCGGAGCAGCCTTTGGCTAAACTCATTGGCCACCCTGCCAATTGATCGGGTATTTTGTTGCCAGATGGGCCTGTTGAGGGGTCTAAATTTGACCAAAAAATCAGAATTAACAAGGTTTCTCTGCAAGAACACTGCACAAGAACATACCGCTTAGACTCAGGCAGGTGGTGTCAGTGCGCACTTCCCAGCTTGTCAACCGCCAGCAGCAGTATTGCGCCTGCTGCCATGATAATCAGTGCCAGCCCAAAGCTCAGGTCCAAATCGGGTAGCTGATTGACATAGGAGAGTATTTTTTGTTCACCGTTGTTGTTGATAAGCTCACCTGGACTTTTCCAGGGCCAAATAATCACCAGGGAACCGGCCACGAAGCCGGTAATAACGGCTACAGCATTATCGTGATGGCGCCTAAATAACCAACTCAAAAAGCGGGATAGCACGATTAAACCAATCACTGCCCCAGCAGCAACGGGCAGCAGTATAGGCACAGCCATGGCAAAATCACCCGCCCTTAAACCATTGACGGTTTCAATCATGATCAGCTGGTAATTGCCCATTAACAGCAATACAAAAGAGCCAGATACACCCGGAATAATCATGCTGCACATAGCCACCATTCCGCAGAGCATAAGATACACAAAACTGGTATTTTCTGTTGCTGTGGGTGCAAAGGTAAGGCCTACGGCAAACACCAGGCCAATTGACAGGGCAATTACTGTCGATAGTGTCCAGACCTTAACCCTTTTCCCTACAGAGAAAACAGACGCGAAAATCAGCCCAAAAAACAAGGCCGCCAAATAGACTGGGTACCGCTCGAAGCCAATCGCCAGCAATTTCGCCAGTGTAAACACACTGGCGATAACGCCGACACCAAGGGTGAATAAAAACCAGAAATCCACATGGGTCAATAAAGCCTTAAACTGTCCTTTAAGCAATAAGCTAAACCCATTGGTATCGAAGGATTTCAAGGCGTTGATTAAACGCTCATAAATACCCGTGACAAAAGCAACCGTACCACCAGAAACCCCAGGCACCACATTGGCTGCCCCCATGGCAAACCCCTTGCAAAACAATAGTACCCAGTCTCGACGACGCTCTACGTACGCTTCTTTCAACCTGGATTCCTCAGTGGGATACTTGCGAATAATGATGCTTGCATCAGGCTTAGGGTATAAGGCCTCCGAGCAGGGGTACAAACTTCACAAGCTCGATGGATTCTTCTATAAAATGGTCGCTATCCCCTTGCCTAATTACCTTGGTTAAGCTTTGCGTTTGCTCACCGACAGGAATAATCAGGACCCCATCTGGCGCTAGCTGTTGTTTTAGACTCTCCGGAATAACTGCGGGTGCGGCAGCACTCAAAATGGCATCAAAAGGCCCTTTATCCGGCCAGCCCAATCGGCCATCGGCCATGGATAATTGAACATTGTGGATGGATAAATAGCGCAAACGCTGACGGGCCTGGTTTTGCAGGGGACGTATACGCTCGAGACTGAATACTGTTTTCACAAAAGCCGCAAGAATCGCCGTTTGATAACCAGAGCCCGTACCGATCTCCAACACCTTTGTTAGACGACTGGCATTCAGTAAAAGCTCCTGGGTCATTTTTGCCACAATATAAGGCTGCGACAGGGTTTGACCATGACCGATGGGCAGTGCTGTGTCCTCATAGGCTCGATGCGATAGGGCTTCTTCCAAGAATAGGTGGCGGGGGATGTTTCTCATCATATCCAGGACGGGGATATGGCTAATGCCTTGGTCAATTAGGCGCTGTATCATCCGATCTCTGGTACGTTCAGAGGTCATGCCGACTCCCTGCCGATG
>JBCBZU010000208.1:0-4671 GCA_039815165.1 Pseudomonadota bacterium | reverse complement strand
GCACCACGCCGATGGCGGCACGCAGCGAGCCCTGAGCGACGCGACGAAGATCCTGCCCGTCAATCTCCACCGCCCCGTCCGTCGGGTCGTAGAACCGGAACAGGAGGGAGATTTTCTTCTTCGGCGATGGTATCAAACAAGGCGCTGTTATAGCGGGCTTTCTGCCGATCAATTTCGCTGGCGGCAGCACTGCCGTCATACACCATTTGTCGTAATCTCAATGCAGCTTCTTTACGGGTTAGTTCGATTTCTTCATCGCCGGTGGCAGGTGATTGGGTCCACTCGCGGCCAATGCCCAATTCTGCATCGAGAGTGGGGTAGTAAGCGGCTTTGGCGCCGCGGATTTGTTTTTCCCGTGAAAGCACTTGGGCACGCGCCGCCAGTAGATCGGGGTTGTTGTCAAGGGTGTGCTTCAGCACTTCTGCCAATGTCAGTGCTGCTGTGCTGGCAGGCAGTAACAGCGGTATGAGAAGTAAGGCTAATGATAGATAGAATCTTTGCATAGATTTTCCTTAGCGAAATTATGTCGCAGCTTATATTTTAGTAGATTATTTCTTGGTCAGAGAATTATTTTATTTATCGTCTGCTGGGATTAGTTAAAGGCACCTAAAAGACCGATTTTTTATTTTTCATAGCCTTAAGCTTTGCATTAGTCACTATTGCCAGATTGATGTCAATCGCTATTTCTGCAAGCGCCATCAACGCTCCCGCAAAGCCAGGTGCTTGGTTTTTAGTATAGGCTTGAGAATATAATCCAGGACCGTTTTCTTGCCGGTGAGAACATCCACATTGACCGTCATTCCGGGAATAATGGGTAAGGGTTCAAGAGTACTGCCTAAAAAGCTGGACTGGGTTTCTATTTGCACCAGATAAAAGCTATCGCCCTCATCATTGCTAATGGTATCCGGGCTGATATTGACGACTGTGCCCTCTAAACCACCATGGACGGAAAAGTCATAGGCGGTAAATTTCACCATTGCCTTTTGACCGGGGTGCAAAAAGGCAATATCAGCGGGACGGATTTGAGTTTCAATCAATAAGCTGTCTTCTGATGGAACAATGGCCAATAAATCCATACCTGGCTGTACAACGCCTCCCAAGGTTTTGACAAAAAGCTGCTTGATAGTCCCGGCAACGGGAGAGGTCACCAGTGTTCGATCCACCTGATCGGCAATCGCCTGGCTCGATTCTTTTAAGCGAGAAAGTTCGGATTGTATCTTGTTGAGTTCGGCCTGGGACTCACTGCGAAAGGTGGATTGTGTCACCGTTAATTTTTGCTCCAACTCTGCCAGCGCGGCTTCTGCACGGGGGATCGACAGGCGAGTGGTTTGTATTTCACCCGATAGATCATTAACCTGACGCCTTAAACGCAACAGCTCTACTTCCGAGACGGCTCCCTGCTGAACCAAGGGGGCGGTTAAATCCAGCTCACTTTCCAATAGGCGATAGCTGCCCTGCAATTGCTTTAATTTTGCTCTCGATTCTGAAAGCTCTTGGCGCCTTTGGGTCATCTGCTGTTGAATAACGGCACGATTGGAGGATAAGGCCTGTTGTTTAGCCCTGTATAAATCGCTTTCCGCTTTAATCAGTTGTTGGGAAAAGCGCTCGGCTACAGCAGGCGCAGGAAATTCCTCCCCCCTTGCCTCTGCCCGCAATCGCTCTGATTTTATTTCGAGCTGAGTTTGGTTAACGGTGGCCTCTCGTAAACTGGCTGAGAAACGTAAATCGTCCAATCGTAGCAGCGACTCGCCCTGCTTTACCGCTTGGCCTTCGCGCACAAATACCTCGGCGACAATACCGCCCTCCAGGTTTTGCACCAATTGCACCGAGCGCGAGGGAATGACCCGGCCATCGCCACGGGTAAATTCATCTATCGTCGCCAGTGCAGACCAAATCATCATAGCGAGAATAAATAAGATAATTGCCCATAGCAGCTGCCGTCCGCCTTGTGGCGATTGATAGAGTATTGCCGCTGATGCAGACGATGCGTAAGACAGATCATCCTGATCCAGGGGCTTTTCAGTCTCAGGATTGTGCCACACGCAGCTGCCCCTTCTTAAGTGCTTCAAGTACCGGGGCTTTAGGGCCGTCGGCAATTAACCTGCCATTGTCTAAAACAAGCACCCGATCCACTAAGGATAGCAGCGATGTTTTATGGGTCACCAATATCAATGTTTTATGCCTCAATACCTTTTCGAGCTTGTGTTTAACATGGGTTTCACTACTGTTGTCCATACCACTGGTTGGCTCATCCAGTACCATCATTGACGGTTTACGCAACAAGGCCCTGGCAATGCCGATGCTCTGCCGTTGTCCGCCCGACAGCGCCTGTCCTCGCTCACCCACTAATCGATCAAAACCTAAAGGGTGGCGATCAACAAATTCTTTGACACCGGATAGCTCGGCTGCCGCAATAATGTGCGCATCGCTGATATGGGATGCGCCATAGCTAAGATTGTCTTTAATGGAACCTGCAAACAGCACAATATCCTGTGGCACATAGCCAATATGCTGGCGCAGATCAGCGGGATCAATTTGTTGGCTATCAATGCCATCAAACAGCACATTCCCTTGACTCGGGGCATACAAACCCAGGATCAATTTTTGAATAGTTGTTTTACCTGAACCAATGCGACCAATAATGGCAACTTTTTCACCCGCGTTTATTTTGAAAGAAATATCCTCTAACGCGGCTTGCTTGTCATCGGGATAAGCAAAATTCACTTTATTAAACTGAATTGCCCCTGCAAAATGTGGTCGCTTAACAAAGGGCTTTTCTGGGTTGCGCTCTTGGGGCTTGGCAACAATATCGTTCAGCGCTGCCAGAGCGGTTTTGGTTTGATCATAACTCACCAATAAACTGGCAACCTGAGAGATCGGCATCATGGCACGAGAGGCCAGCATAAAACAGGCAATCAGTGCCCCCATGGTTAACTCGCGTTCAACAATTAAATAGACGCCGGCAATAATAATAACGACACTCGCCAGTTGCTGAATAAGACCAGAAAACAGTGTTACCGACAGCGACAGCAAGCGCACCCGTTGGCTCCAATGGGCCAGGTGCCCAACCGAGCGCTCCCATAAACGCTGTAAAAAACCTTCTGTACCGAGGACTTTTACGGTTTCTAAACCCACCAAAGACTCCACCAAAATAGCATTTTTTTGCGCCGCTGAGCGAAAGGTTTGTTCTACCGATAATTTAATGGGCTTTTGTAATACAAAGCCGTACAGCAGAATAATAGGCAAGGCAATAATCGGCACCCAAACTAAAGGGCCACCGACATAGAGGATAAGCAGCAAAAATACAAGAACAAAAGGCAAATCAATAAAGGCGGTAATCGTGCTTGAGGTGTAGAAGTTTCTAACGCTGTCAAATTCACGAAACTGGCTGACAAAAGAGCCGATGGAGCTGGGACTTTCGCTAAAGCGGCTACCTAACACTCGCTCAAATAAAAAACAGGATAATAAAATATCGGATTTCTTACCGGCCACTTCTACAAAATAGCCTCTCAAGCCTTTTAACACCAAGTCAAACAGGTAGACAATGATGACACCAATAGCCAGGACCCAAAGCGTGGCCAATGCCTGGTTGGGAACAACGCGGTCATAGACATTCATCACAAATAGGGGCGTGGCGATAGCCAGTAAGTTAATAAAAAAAGAGGCCATCAAAACGTCGCGATAAATTCGCCAGGACGATTTCATCACCGACCAAAACCAATTGTTGTTTTGGGTGTCATCCGCTTGTGAGCGGGATTGGAGCGGCTGCTGCAACTTAGTATAAATACAGTAACCTGTATAGGTTGCCCTGAGCTTGTCAACAGTGAGAAACCGCGATTGCCCCACACCGTCGATGATACATTCGGCGGTGCGGCCCTGTTTATCCAGAGACAACAATACACAAGCCCGGTTGTTTTGTAACAGTAAAACCAGAGGCAGAACAATATCAGGAATCTCGGTAAGGGAGCGTTTGATAACCTTCGCGTCTAATCCGGCACGGCCTGCCGCACGCACAAACAACCCTGGCGTAAGCCGCTGGTCGACCAGCGGTAAACCCGCGATCAGAGATGTTTCTGAGCAGGGACACTGTTTTAGTTGGGTGAGCCTTAACAAACAGCTCAATAAGGGATCGGCAACCGCTTTGCCCTTGCTGCCACTCAATTTTACTGAATTATTTGCCGATGGCGTTTGAGCCATAAATAAGCCTTATGGTAGTTTATGATGAGTGCCTTGGTTGTTAAAGACCATTGCTAACCGAGAACAGTCTGGCGTTAACACAGTGTGACAAATTGGTTGTTGCGTTGAACGGTTGACTGTTTAGTTGTTGACTGTTAGTTGCCAACCGTCATTTCGCTCATTCAGAGCCTTGGTTGCTGTTTGAGGGCTATTTAGAGGTAATTTTTGCTTGCACATCGCCCACCACAGAGGATTTTAGTCTACTCTATAGAAAATAGAAAATGGAAAATAAAAAATAATTAGCGGGATCACTCTACATTCGCATACCGAAAAATGAGGAGTTGTTGTGGCTGACATAACGCTTATCGCAGTGAATGGGGAGTCCTACGGGCAAGATGAGTCAGAACGGCAGACGCGAAAATAATCATTTTCATTAGGTTATTACTAACGGGGCGCTTGAAAAGAATACACTGTCATTTCAAACACGCGGTCATT
>JBCBZU010000278.1:0-3757 GCA_039815165.1 Pseudomonadota bacterium | reverse complement strand
GTGCCTATTCCAATGTCTTTCGCTTTGACTGTGAATCTGCGGGTGTTGGTATTGATACGATTGATAATAGCGATTTATTTGATGAACTACCTGCGCAGGCATACTTGATTATGCTAGTTTGCGAGGAAGGGCTTGGATGTCTCCGTAATCATGCGACCATTCCGGTATCGCTTAATTAGCGTAAATGCAATAAAAGTCCAGCTATAGTCAGCGTAAATAGGGACGTCCCCTTTTCGTACCCTTTTCTCCTGGAAAACGCCGGTAATGGGTGTTCAACTTCAGCGGAATACTCACACTTTTGGCAGGCTATAGATATTCTTATATTGATATTATCAACAAACGGTTGCATCATTGTTTTTTTTAAAAACGCGATACTTCTGTAAGATAACGGGTATTAGTTCACACTCTCTGGTTTTATCTTACGTTAGATTACGCTTTTTTCGACCTTAGCGAGCATTACTTTTGAGACAACTAATCACTTATTTTTTGATCAGCACAATGAGCTTAGTATTGTTGCTGCCTATGGCGACGGTGGCTTTAGCGCAAAATTTATATATATCCGATAAGCTATATGTTCCGGTGCGTAAAGGGCAAGGTAATCAATTTGCTATTTTACATAAAGGTCTGCCCACGGGCACGCGCGTGGCCCTGGTTGAAAGAGATATTGAATGGACAAAAATACGGACGGCAGAAGGCATTACTGGTTGGGTACGAAACCAGTTTTTGGACAGTGCGCCACCCGCGGCCTTGCAATTGGACTCGGCGAATAAAAAAATTACTCAGCTGACAAGCCAAGTGAGCGCGTTGCGTGCTGAGAAAGCATCTATCGACAAAGAGTACCAAAATACCAAGAACGCGCTAAATCAAACGGGTGAACTCGCACGCAAAACGGAGGAAGAGTTGCACTCTTTAAAAATCATCTCCTCTTCGGCCATCGAGTCCAACCAAAAGTTACAGGAACTGGCGGAAAAAATGGAATTACTGCAAACAGAAAATGATGTACTGAGGTCAGAAAATGAAAATCTTCACCGCAGCGAGCGCGCCACTTTTTTTATTTACGGCGCCTTTGCAGTGCTTCTCGGTGTTTTATTAGCGGTTTTACTGCCCAAACTACGCATGAAAAAGCGCAATGATGGATGGCTAAACTAGTGACGGCCTTAAGTGTTAACCTCAATAAAATCGCGCTTCTGCGCAACTCTCGTGGCTCAGACTACCCGTCTGTTATCGATTTTGCCAGCCGGGCCGTAGAGGCTGGTGCCAATGGCCTAACCATTCATCCCCGCCCTGACCAGCGGCATATTCGTGTGGATGATGTATATGCCTTGGGCAATTATGCCGCGGGGCTAACAAACATCGAGTTCAATATTGAAGGCAACCCTTTTGCACCACCATTGGCATCAGCCAAGCATTCTGACTACCCCGGTTTACTCAAGCTGATTGAACAAACGCGGCCAGACCAAGCCACCTTGGTTCCCGATAATGATGATCAACTTACCTCAGACCATGGCTTTGACCTGACACAAGAGGGCGAAAACATAAAGCTTGTTGTGGATCAGCTCAAACACTGGGGGGTTCGTTCCAGCCTGTTTATGGACCCGGATATTGAACAGATTACCCTGGCAAAGCAAGTGGGAGCGGACCGCATTGAGCTCTATACCGGGCCCTATGCCCTGGCCTGCCAGCATTCACCTGAAGCTGCTGCTGCCAGTTTGGCGACCTATAGGGCAGCGGCAGATCACGCGCACCATATTGGCCTGGGCGTGAACGCAGGCCACGACCTCAACTTAGAGAATCTTGGTGCTTTTTTATCCATTGGAAATATCGCGGAAGTGTCTATCGGACATGCATTAACGGTGGATGGCTTAATCTTAGGTTACAAAGTCGCCATTCTAGACTATATTAGGCTGTGTAATAATCTCGAATAAAAATATAGGTGTATATTATGCATTCCATCCTTGTCACCGATTATATGAACCATCAGCCATCCGTTGTGAATACCAGCACCAATGTTCGCGAAGCTGTTGAACTACTACTGGAGAAACATTTTACCGGTGTACCAGTGGTCGATGACGCGAATAATCTAGTGGGCTACCTATCAGAACAGGACTGCATTGAGGAGATGCTCAACGATGCCTTCTACTGCGAAGAGCCTGCCGCCGTCAGCAAGGTTATGCAGACAGAGGTAATGAGCGTAACACCCAACACTACCATTGTAGAAATTGCTCAAACCATTATTAAAAATCGTCCTAAGAACTACCCTGTGATTGATAATGGTAAATTGGTCGGCGTTATCAGTCGCAGCGACGTACTCAAAGCACTTGTCGAAAATGATGACGATTGCTATTTACGCCAGTAATACAATATTCCGCCAACAAATCCAGGCCCGGTTAGCTAGTAGTATCTGGGGTTTTTGAAGTAAATGACCCGTGCGCCTTTATGGTAGTAACCGTAACCCCCTACCCCTAAGCGAAAGTAAAAACGTGGCCAAAAGTAGGGATGATGATAGTAGCGATCATCATCATATTCTCTGCGCCAGGCGTATTGTTGCTCAGCTGCAATTACGGGTATCGTCTGGCTATTACCGTTGGCAAGACCCCTTATTTCTGGCGCCTGCAGGATACCGGATACTGTCAATAAGCGTGAGCGATAATACACTGCTTTCTTGTAGGGCTGGCTTAAGACAGCAATAAACCGCCCTCCGGAACCGGCTGTTTCGACAGGTTTACCTTTTTGGTCCAGTGGGTATTCGAGCACCTCTAAATGTAAGTTCTGGGATTCACCCTCTCCCACTTCTGTTACACTAAGAATACGCCCACCCCAACGGACACCAGAACCTAAAAATGCCTCGGATTGATCCCGGACCTCAGCGAGGGAAATATCATTGTCTGGAGCCTGAGTAATTCGGGTAGTAGGTTGTTGAGAGGCACATGCACTTAGCAACAACAGAGCCATAATGGGGATACATTTTATCATCCGCACGCTCTTAGATCGTGTTGAATATACATCTTGAAACACAAGCCTTACACCTTGACCTTAACAATAAAAAGGAAGCGCTGATTCAGTTTTTGACATCACTTTTGAGATAAAAAATTAATATATTTCAAACAGTTAAAGATTTTAGCCATAGCCTACGGCCTATGCGGCACCACAATCACGGCGGACAGTCATTGATGACTGCGGCAACCAGGCGCCCTAAACGACAAATAAGCGACTGCTTTTTATGAATACACGCCAGGACTCTGCAAAATATCGCCAAAAAAAAGCCTTATTTAGCCAAATGCTTAGTGTTTATGGGCGTAAGCCCGTACTCGAAGCATTGTCAGACCATAACATAAATTGCTTTCGCCTACATTTAGCTCAGTCAAATAAATCAAACCAACTGATTACCACTATAATTACGCTGGCCCAAAAGCGGCAGATCGATATTCACTACCATGATCGACAGGCACTTTCGCGCATCTCCAAAAATGGCAAACAAGATCAAGGGGTTTGTCTGGACATTTATTGTCCTCAGCATCAAGACTATAATCGCTTTCTCCAGGACCACAAGGCTGGTGATAAGTCGTTGCGCATACTGGCGTTGGATAGAATCACTAATCCACAGAATCTGGGCATGATTATCCGCTCCGCTTGTGCGGGTAATATCGACGCTATTGTGATTCCCGAAAAAGGCTGCGCCAAGCTGGACTCTCTGGTAATTAAAGCCAGTGCAGGCACCGTGTTCAAAGCACCCCTGGTGAGGTGCCAGTCTCTCGAT
>JBCBZU010000484.1:0-1881 GCA_039815165.1 Pseudomonadota bacterium | reverse complement strand
TTTCTACCTAAAATTGAAGTCCGACTGCGCGAGCACCTGCGGCAAGCTTTAGCCAATACCATCCATAAAAAGCCATAAAATTCCGCTTCAAATACCTCCCCTATGCCCTACCAGGGGCGATAATCGGTATAATTGTTGGCTTTTACACTAATAGACAGCATTATACCCATGGATAAAACCTACCAGCCCCAAGCCATTGAACAATCCTGGTACCAAACCTGGGAAGAAAAAGGCTATTTTAAACCTTCTGGCGAAGGCGAGAGCTATTGCATTATGATCCCGCCCCCCAACGTCACTGGCAGCTTGCATATGGGGCATGGTTTTCAGCAAGCCATTATGGATGCCTTAATTCGCTACAATCGTATGCGCGGTAAAAACACATTGTGGCAAGTGGGTACAGACCACGCGGGCATCGCCACGCAAATGGTGGTCGAGCGACTGCTGGATGCAGAAGGCCAAAACCGCCACCACCTCGGCCGTGAAAAATTTATTGAGAAAGTCTGGGAGTGGAAGCAACACTCTGGCGGCACGATTACGCGCCAACTGCGCCGGCTGGGCGCCAGCCCTGACTGGAGTCGCGAGCGCTTCACCATGGATGAAGGCTTTTACAAAGCAGTACAAGAAGTGTTTATCAAACTCTATGAAGATGACTTAATCTATCGCGGCAAGCGCCTGGTTAACTGGGACCCAAAACTGCATACGGCGATTTCTGATCTGGAAGTCATCAGCGAAGAAGAAAAAGGCCACCTGTGGCACTTCCGCTATCCACTCACCTCCGGCGATGGCCACTTAGTGGTTGCCACCACCCGACCCGAAACCATGCTGGGCGATACTGCCGTTGCCGTTCATCCCGAAGATGAGCGCTACAGCCATCTTATTGGTCAGACCATTACGCTACCCTTGGTGGGACGCGAGATTGCGATTATTGCCGACGACTATGTCGATAAGGACTTTGGCACAGGCTGCGTAAAGATCACCCCCGCACACGACTTTAACGACTATGCCATGGGCCAGCGACACCGGCTGGAGATGATTAACATCTTCGATGACGACGCCAATATCAATGCTAACGCGCCAGCAAAATACCGGGGCCTGGAGCGCTTTGCTGCACGCAAACAGATTGTAGCCGACCTGGAAGCACTGGGCCTATTGGAAAAAATCGATAACCACACCCTAAAAGTCCCCCGCGGTGATCGCTCCGGGGTGGTGATTGAACCCTACCTGACCGAACAGTGGTATGTGAAAACCCAAAGCCTCGCGGATGAAGCCATCAAAGTGGTTGAAGCGGGGGAGATTCAATTTGTGCCCAAACAATACCAGAACATGTATTTCTCATGGATGCGGGATATTCAAGACTGGTGTATTTCCCGCCAACTGTGGTGGGGCCATCGCATTCCGGCCTGGTACGATAAGCAAGGCAATATTTACGTGGCCCGCAGCGAACAACATGCCAGAGAAAAATACTCACTGAGCCCTGAGCTTGAACTCACACAAGATGAAGACGTACTCGATACCTGGTTCTCTTCAGGTCTGTGGACTTTTGGCACGCTGGGCTGGCCCGAGGAAACCGAGGCACTCAAAACCTTTCATTCAACCGACGTATTGGTGACGGGTTTCGATATCATCTTCTTTTGGGTTGCGCGCATGATTATGCTGACCCTCTACTTTCGCAAGGAAGTACCCTTTCATACGGTATACGTGCACGGTCTGGTGCGCGATAGCCAAGGGCAAAAAATGTCAAAGTCCAAAGGCAATGTACTCGACCCCCTCGACCTGATTGACGGCATTGAAATAGAGCCCCTGGTCAACAAGCGCACCACCGGATTAATGAATCCAAAAGAGGCGCCAAAAATCGAAAAAGCGACGCGCAAAGAATTCGCC
>JBCBZU010000142.1:0-6106 GCA_039815165.1 Pseudomonadota bacterium | reverse complement strand
GTCCCTGAGAAAGCGGCGTTGAGACGATAAGGCATTTATGTTTTAAATAGCCAATAAAAATTGAAGGCCCCTTTAAAAGCGTGTATTGCTCCGAACGCAGGTCTAACTTGGTTCCAGGAAGTAATTTAAGATCATCAAATTCAATGCTGCTACTCATCCCACGCGTTCTCTTACCTGTATTCTTATTGCTTGTCTATTTAGGCCAGGTCCAAATAAAAACCAATTTTTAGATCTGCTTGTATGTCAATTTATATTGATCCAGCGCTAACCAAAGCCTCGATGGCAGTTACCATAGGCTTCATAAAAAACTTATCTTCCGGCATCACCGCAATACTAAATCCAGCCTCTTTTAGTTGATCGGCAACCACTGGCCCCACTGCTGCAATCTTAGTCTGTTTTAAGCCATTTTCCAGCTCCACTTGTATCGCAAACGTACTGGCAACCCGTTCCAGGCGCTGATATTGTGCTTTACTGGTAAAACAGATGATATCCACGCGACCGTTTGCCAGATTGTTAACCAGGTCGACCACGCGCTCAGTCTCACTGTCAGAGGCGTAGATATAGGGAGAGACGGTATGGTAATCGAGTTTTCTGGCTTGCAGGTAATGCTGCAGCTTTTCATTGGGATCTTCACCATAGAGTTGTACCGCAATACGCTTATCGGACAAGTTCATTTTATCCAATGACTGTATAACGCCATCAGTTGTCGGCTGCTCCGCCAGCGCGGCAGCACTTATACCCAAGGGCTTTAATGCCCTATTAGGTTTTGGTCCTCGTGCTAATATATTGCTACGACTTAAGGCTTGAATCCAATCCTCCAATACAGCCAAACGCTCGGCAAAGCCCGTCAAGCGCCGAATACCCTCACCCGTTAGCACAATAAAATAATCTGGCGTATTGTCAATAAAATCTCGTAGCCATTGTTCGATAATATCGATATGGGGAGTATCGTGGATGGATACTAGCGGACAGCGAATCAAATCTGCACCGCGCTTGGCAAAGAGCGCCGCGAGTACATCCAACTGACGACTCTCGGGTAGCGCTATGGTTAAATGATCAAGTTATAATTTCTTAAGCATGGTTTAGGTGTCATTTAAAATGCGAACTTCACGCTGTGGATAGGGAATATCGACCACATGTTGTTTTAATACATCCCAGATAATTAGCAACAAATCTGCACCGACTCTGCTTTTGCCATCATCAATACCTTCTATCCAGTATTCCACCAGTATATCAACGCCAGAATCACCAAAGCCACTAATCTCGGCATCGGGTTGTATTTCTTGGGAGAATTGATCGCCACTCAATACTTGTGGATGAGCCGCAATAGCCTGTTTTAATAAGGGAAACAGCCGGTGTAGATCGGTTTTATAGGACACTTGAAACTCCAGAGAGTAACGCTGTTTAGTGTCTTTGTGAGTCCAGTTGGTAAAGCTGCTGGTAATAAAGGTTTCGTTAGGCACCACAATATCTTTGCCATCAAAGGTTTCCAAGGTCGCTGAGCGCATTCTCAAATCGCGTATAGTCCCGGTGCGGCCGTCTTCCAGTTCAATATAGTCACCCACGGTAAGTGATCTGTCTAAGAGCAAAATAATGCCGGAAATAAAATTGGAGGCAATGGCCTGTAAACCAAAACCTAAACCAACACCAATGGCGCCGCCAAAGACGGCTAAGGTGGTTAAATTTATCCCCATAATCTGTAACAGGATAAAGAAAATAGTCAGCAGCAATAGAATTTCAAAAAGCTTGGCAAAGACTTCACGGGTGCCAATATCAATATCCTCTTGTTTGCGAATAAACTGTTGGCCAACATTATTCGAAAGCCGACCCAGCCAGAATAAAATCAGACCGAAGAAAAGCGTTCGCAGCACACCGTAAGCAGAGAACTCTATATTGCCAAGATTAACGCTGACTTTATCCAAATATTCAATAAGCGAATCCAGCACATTAAAAACATGTAACATGGCGATGGGCATAACCACCCATTTAAAGAAGGTGCCTAATAAAGGGCTAATAATAAACTGACTAATCAGTGAGTAGAACATAAACAACACAGCCAGCCCTTGGGCAATACGCACTAACCAACTTTGTTTAAGCAAAGACTCACTTACTGATACCGCTATGGCCAAAAAAAACACCATGAATAATGGCACAATTAAGCGTCGGCATTGATATATCCACCGCCTAAACCCCAGAGGCGAATCATGTTGAGGCGGTGATTTTAATAGAGGGGAACGCGCAACCAGGGCTCTGCCAATGGAGTAAGCCATCAGCATTGCACCCAGGATCAGAGCACACTGCGCATAGAACTGAGGGCTGGTCAGCCAGTCTATGACATTGACAAGTATCAGTTGCAGCTTCTGCTGAAGCACTTTAGTGTCCAGCAACATGCTATCAATCAACATGCTATCAATCAACATACCATCCATCGACGATTCCTCTTTTCTTTTGTGTAGTCACAGTGTTGAAATGGCTATAAGCCTCTCGCTTTAAATTAAATTGCTCTTCGGCGCGATGCTTATTTTTCCAGATTTAAACCATACCATATAACCGCCGCGGCAATGAACACGGAAAAAGCACTGACGACAAATAATAGTTGAGCACTGATATCCCAAAGAAAACCGCTGGTAACGGCGCCCAAAGCCCCCCCGGCACCAAAGGTGATTGCGCTATAAAGTGCTTGTCCCTGGCCTGCATTTGCCCCTTGAAAAAAGCGACGGATCAGTTCGATACAAGCGGCATGCGCAGCGCCAAAGCTCAATGCATGTATCGTTTGTGCAAATAGCATTATGGTAATTGAGTCTACAAAAAAAGCAATTAACAGCCAGCGAATTCCCGTAAGCAGTAAGCTCCAAAACAAAATAATGCTCACATTAAATCGAGACATGATACGGTGCATAAACAGGAATAAAATCACTTCAGAAAAAACACCGAGAGCCCAAAGTAAGCCAATATAGGTTCGGCTATAGCCGTAAGACTCAAGATGCAAACTAAAAAAAGTGTAATAAGCACCAAAGCTAAACTGCAATAAAAAGGCGGCCGTTAAAAAGGCAATTACGGAGGTTTTTTTTAATCGTTGCAGCCAGTGGCCATGATCATGGTGATCATCACCCTTGTGCGGCTCTCGAATACTCAGTGTACTCAACCAAATAAGTACTAATAAACCCCATGCAATGGGAATCAGATACTGAATAGAAAAGTGATCAAATAACCATCCCAAGACTATCACCGCAACAATAAAACCAATAGAGCCCCACAGGCGAACCTGACTATAGCGATGACTCTCTTGGTGGAGGTATTGTATGGTCACAGTATCAAATTGTGACAGCACCGCATTCCAAAAAAAACTATACAAGAAAGTGATCAACAAAATAGGGACCAGCGATTGCCAGTAAAAAAGCCCGGCAAATGTCATCATCGCAATAAAGCTACCCAGAGCAATAATTTTAAGACGCTTGCCCGAGCGCTCACACAGCCACCCCCATAAATTTGGGGCGACAATTTTGGTACCCATCAATACCCCATTAACCGCACCAATGGCTTGAGCGGTAAAACCGATATCGCTCAGATAGAGACTAAGATAGGGATTGAGTGCGCCGACCAGAGCAAAATAAAAAAAATAAAAGCTGGAAAGGCGCCAGTATGGAATTCCGTCAATCATCCTAGATTCCTCATTTGAAAGCGCTGTAGAGTGCTTAGCGGACTCACCCTATAGGTGAATGGGTTTATTTTTGTAAGGCTTTTATTTTATAGAAAAACCATTACTGACTAGCGTTCAACTGAGGAATCCAGGATCATAACCAGAGCGATCAGTATGAGCTGTATTGCTGGCTGAATAGACACTAGGGGGCTTGAGGGGGGATTACCGGCACTTGATGCTCAATATCACCGTTTTGACCTCGATGACGCAGGGCGTGATCCATTAAAACCAAGGCCGTCATTGCCTCAGCAATGGGGGTTGCACGAATACCGACACAGGGGTCGTGGCGACCTTTAGTGACAATCTCAACGGAATTGCCGTAAACGTCAATACTCTGGCCTGGGATATGCAAACTCGATGTCGGTTTTAGAGCGATATGGGCAATCAAGTCTTGCCCGGTAGAAATACCGCCCAGTACTCCACCGGCATTATTGGATAGGAATCCCTGTTCCAGCATTTCATCCCGGTGCTCTGTCCCTTTTTGAGTAATGCAGTTAAAACCAGCGCCAATCTCAACGCCTTTTACCGCATTGATACTCATTAGGCCGTGGGCCAAATCAGCATCCAAGCGATCAAAAACAGGTTCACCCAAACCGGGAATCATGCCGCTGGCCACAACCGAAATTCGTGCACCCACAGAATTACCTTGTTTGCGTAAGCGCTTCATATACTCTTCCATGTCACTGACTTTTTCGACATCAGGACAAAAGAAGGGATTATTTTCAACCTCGTTCCAATCCCATTGAGCTGGCGGTAAAGAGGTTTTAATAGGTCCCAATTGGGTTAAACAACCCCTTACAATAATGCCATACTGGTGTTGAAGGTACTTTTTCGCGACTGCTCCAGCCGCAACCCGCATTGCGGTCTCTCGGGCTGAGGAGCGTCCGCCGCCACGATAATCGCGGACACCGTATTTTTGCATATAGGTGTAATCGGCATGGGCGGGACGAAACTGGTCTTTAATATTGCCATAGTCCTTGGAGCGTTGATCGAGGTTTTCAATTATTAGACCGATGGGTGTTCCCGTGGTTTTTCCCTCGAATACACCAGAGAGTATTTTAACTGCATCAGGTTCCCGACGTTGGGTTTCAAATTTATTTTTGCCGGGACGACGGCGGTCTAAATCGGTTTGCAAATCTACCTCTGACAGTTCCAGCCCAGGGGGGCAGCCATCGATAATGCAGCCTAAGGCTAATCCATGACTTTCACCAAAGGTGGTGACTGTAAATAATTTTCCGAAGGTATTGCCTGACATAAATAACCTAATTAAACCGTTAAGACGGCAAAAATACTGAATCAATAAGGGGGGAGATTATCCTGGATTACTCATCTGGGTGCTCGTTGTAATGCTTACTCTGTACTCTCAAGCGCTCACTGGGGAATTATACGGTAATTAAGCGAACTCTGCCTGATGCTCTAATAAGGCCTGGCGCGAAATCATCAACACGCCATGGCCGCCCTGTTCAAATTCGAGCCAAATAAAGGGCACCCGAGGAAAAGCCGCCTCAAGGTTTACCCAGCTATTGCCCACTTCAACAATTAATATACCCTGCTCATTCAAGTAATTGGCGGCTTTGGCTAAAATCTGACGGGTCAGATCCAAACCATCGTCTCCTGAACTCAGGCCGATGGCAGGTTCAGCATGATACTCGGCAGGCATAGAGGCAAGGTCACCGGCATCAACATAGGGCGGATTGGACACAATCAAGTCGAAACACCGACCTGATAAGGCCTCGAAAACATCAGACTTTACAAGGTCTACCCGACCTTGTAATTGGTGGCGTTGAATATTTTGACGGGCAATTTCAATGGCATCTGATGAAATATCACTTAAGGTGACATTGGCGTGGTCCCACTGCAGCGCACTGGCAATACCAATACAACCACTGCCGGTACATAAGTCGAGAATGGCGGGGGCCTTTTGTTCAATAAGCCAAGGTTGGAAACGAGCGTGAATCAGTTCTGCAATGGGGGAACGCGGCACCAGTACGCGCTTGTCAACCGTAAACGCATAGCCCGCAAACCACGCTTCTCCTATAAGGTAAGCCGCAGGGATACGCTTCTCGATGCGCTGCGTGAACAGTTGTTGAATCGCTAAATAATCGTCTGGAGATACTGGCAACTGTAGAACACCGGGATCACTGTCCCAGAGTAAATCGAGTTGATAAAACACCAGCCACAGCGCTTCGTCAGCGGCATTATCAGTGCCATGACCAAAAAAAAGATCGGCCTCCAGAAAGCACCGCTCACCTTCGTTGATACAGTCTTGAACGTTAATACAGTCTTGAACGTTGGTACAGTCTTGAACGTTGATACAGTCTTGAACGTTGGTACAGTCTTGAACGTTGGTACAGTCTTGAACGTTGGTACAGTCTTGAACGTTGGTACAGTCTTGAACGCTGGTAC
>JBCBZU010000107.1:0-6640 GCA_039815165.1 Pseudomonadota bacterium | reverse complement strand
CTAAAATAAAGGTTAAATACTCACTGGATGCATCGGACATATATTTTCCTCTCTTAGTCATCCGTTGAAAGCAGGTGTACTATATCCAGCACAGTCACAACGCTCTCATTGGCATTAACTAAACCATAAACGTAGTTTGATGGTACAGTTCCATCAAATTCTGGCGCTGGACGCATATCATCATCCATAACATCCAGCACATCGGAGACTGAATCAACGATAAAACCAACGGTTCTCTCACCCGATTCGGTTGATCCAGAAATAATAATCACGACAGTGGTTGGCAAGTATGCGGATTCACCTACTTTGAAGCGTATGCGTAAATCGACAATAGGCACGATAGTTCCGCGTAAATTGACTACACCTTTTACATAGTCGGGCGCATTGGGAATAACAGTGGCATTATCCCAACCACTAATTTCTTTTACTGCCAGTATGTTAATTGCATAGGATTCATCGCCAAGGGTGAAGGTAAGATACTGTTCGCCACTGGCAATAAAACTGTCTTCTCCACTGAAGTCACCTTCACCTACTTTTTCAATATCGGCTATGTCAACCTGTGCATTCATAGTCATTTAACTCTTTTTAGTTATCGCTGAAAAACGCCATCCCGTCTTGCGCGTCAGTCAAAAAAATGTGTAGATTTAAGCAGCATGTTCTTGATCATTTAGTCGTATACGATCAGCGGACATGGCGATCAAACCAGGAACATCAATAATCATTGCCACAGAGCCGTCACCGAGTATAGTCGCGCCTGAAATACCTTGAACGCGCTTGTAATTGGTCTCTAAGCTCTTAATAACCACTTGCTGTTGTGCCAATAAATCATCGACTAAAAGCCCCACCTTTGAGCCCTCGCCTTCAACAACAACCAGCAGGTTATTTTCCAACTCAGTATTGTCTGAAGAGATACCAAATTCTTGGTTAATAGGGATAATAGGCACATTGTCTTCACGCAAACGATAGACCGTCATATTGCCCGATACATGTTTTACCAGCTCTGGTTTAATTTGCAGTGATTCAACAATGGCGACCAAGGGAATAATATAGACTTCCTGGCCAACTCGGATTAGCTGCCCATCTAAAATAGCCAGAGTCAATGGCAGATGTACTCTAAAGATTGAGCCTTTACCTTTTTCTGATTCAATATCAATGCGCCCGCCGAGTGATTTGATATTGCGGCGTACCACATCCATTCCTACACCGCGACCGGAGATATCACTTACTTCTGCTGCGGTGGAAAAGCCTGGCTCAAAAATAAGTTCATAAATTTGCCCGTCAGTCATGCCATTGGTATCGGCAATGATGCCTTTTTCTATGGCCTTTCCTGCGATAACCTCTGCATCAATACCCTTGCCGTCATCGGCAATTTCGATCACGATATTACCGCCTTTGTGATAAGCATCGAGTTTAATTGTGCCTTGCTCTGACTTGCCCGCGGCAATGCGATCGTCGGCGGATTCGATACCGTGATCAATGGCATTGCGAACCAAATGTACAAGCGGATCACCAATTTTTTCCATAACGGTTTTATCGAGCTCAGTATTTTCACCGTGGATTTGCAAATCAACTTTTTTGCCAATTTTTACTGAGAGATCACGAATCATTCTTGGAAATCGGTTAAAGGCGAAGCTGATGGGCAACATGCGAATTTGCATCACGTTTTCCTGTAACTCTTTGGTATTCTGTAATAGCTGTTCCAAGCCGCTTGAGAGTCGCTCGATCTTACTCATGTCAAAATTATTACCTAATTCTGACAACATGGATTGGGTAATGACTAGTTCACCCACTAAATTGATCAGATTATCGACCTTGTCGATGCCCACACGAATAGAAGAAGCGGCACTGTTGGCGGCGGCAGGTTTTGCAGCAGCCGCTTTTGCTGCTTGCTGTTTTTTCGGTACAGGATCTGTTTTGGTGCTTGCTGGCGTATTTTCCGCTGTTGGTGTCGGTGCTGGTGTTTTATCGGGATTTTCGCTCACCGGCTTAGGCGTGGGTGTATCTTGTTGGGTTGACGCCTCGGTTATCGTCAGCTCACACTCATCAATAACCCACTCAAACACTTCTTCTACATCACTCTTCTGAGATTCTGTTTCGAGGTCTATTGCCCAGCTGATATAACATTCATCGGGAGTCAGCATATTGAATTCGGGAATGTTGTCCACATTGGCATAGACAGTCACTTTACCCATTTGCTCCAGTTGCCGAAATAAACGTAAGGGCTCGTTACCGGTCATTAGAATGTCGGGTTGTGGTTTGAAGTGAATCTGCCACAGGTGGCTTTTGACTTCATCTTGAGCAGGGCCTGGTTCATCTGCTGAGGCAGGTGTTTGGCTACTGGCAGCCCCATCGCCGTCGTTTAGCATGGCTTGAAAAATGGCAACAATGGGTTGTGATTGTTCTGTACTTAAAGGCTGTTTGGTCTGTAGGCAATCAAACCAATCCCGTAAACAGTCGCAGGATTTGAGTAAGGCATCAACCAGTTCTTGGGTTAGATTGCGGTCACCATCTCTCACTTCATCCAGCAGCGTTTCCATCAGATGAGTAAATTCCGTGACTTCGGTAAAGCCAAAGGTGCCACTGCCGCCTTTTATAGAATGTGCGGCTCGAAAGATACTGTTGATAACCTCGGCATCCACTGCTGCATCAACATCAATTTCAACCAGTGCTTGTTCAACCACATCGAGATTTTCCAAGCTTTCTTCAAAAAAAACCTGATGAAATTGTTCGAGATCAATAGACATAGCGCGCCCCTAGTCTTTGGTAAAAATGTGCACTAGGAATTAACCTAACACGCGATCGACAGTGGTTAATAGCTTGTCTGGATTGAAAGGCTTGACCAGCCAACCTGTTGCACCCGCTTCTTTACCGGCTGACTTTTTATCTCCAGCCGATTCTGTTGTTAACAATAAAATGGGAGTGTAGGTGTAACTGGGTAATGAACGCAGCTCTTTAACCAAAGTGATGCCATCCATTACCGGCATATTCAGGTCAGTGATTACGGCATCAAACGAGCCGGATTTAGCCAAGTCCAATGCGGCTTGACCATTTTCTGCGTCTTTCACTTGATGACCTGCTGAGGATAATGTCGCCATCACCATATTTCTCATTGATGCAGAATCATCGACTACGAGTACTTGTGCCATGCTTGTCTCCTGAGTGTTACTATAAATTGCTGATGATTAAATAAATAATTGAATAAATTGCTCAGAGGCCCTCTAATCTTTCTGCCAAACCAAGGGTCGTTGCCGCTTGTTTGAGGGTATCGGAAGGGTCCTTCCAGGATAACTTGCCACTCACCTTTTCGATCTCATGCTCTAAGGCAATAATAAGTTGGAGCCCGGCGGTATCGACCTTTTCCACTGCATCGGCCTTTAGTTCAATGGAAGAACTATCCTCCAGAGCGGCTTTAAGCTTTTGGTGTAGCTCTGCCGATTGGGCAATAGTCATCGCTTCACCACAATCTACAGATGTTTTTTTGCCCGCCATAAGGTGTTCTCCAACAATAACATAGAACGGTTTTGCCACTGACTTAGTGCCACTGGCTAACAGTGAATACTTTGAGTGTAGATAGAAAGATTTATATTCGCCAATGACGGCGATGGGATTTTTGCTGGAAAACGCTGAATGGTGTATTGGGCGCCTATTAAAATGAGTATTTGTTTTCGTTAGCGCCCGTCTATAGACCGCTGCCACCGTGAACACGCTGGTCACTCGCAGTCTGCCGTTCAAAGTAAAAGCCTGTTTTCATAGTACTTTAAGGTTTAACGCCAGCCTTTTGAGTGCGGCAAACATCACTCGCTTAGCGGATGTTATTTTATTTGGTTATTGATAATATATTTTTATACGTTTTTGTTTATTAGGGAAGCGCGGTTTACAGACACAGACCAAGCTTGCTTATTGACATTGGATAAAAGCCTTGGCGGCAATTAGATTAAAGGATTGGCTTTATTGCTATTAATGTTTAACTCTGTTTTTGCACTCTTGAGTACAGACGTTTCCAGTTTACCCTGCCGATAAAGACCATATAAAGCACTATAAGCGATATACTCTGCACTGACTTCAAAGTGCTGCCGCAAACTGTCTCTGGCTTCACTGAGACCATAGCCGTCGGTACCCAGGGCGATTAAGTCACTAGGCAACCACTGAGAAATACGCTCGGGTACGGCTTTCATGTAATCGGATACCGCGATAAATAAACCCTGTTCATTCACCATTGCCTGTTGCAGGTAATTTTGCTGCTCTTGATCGAGGGCATTGAGGCGATTGTGGCGTTCGCAGGCAATCGCGTCTCGATAGAGTTGGTTGTAGCTGGTCACACTCCAAATATCAGCGGCAATCTCATAGTTGGCCAGCAATTGCTTTGCCTTAATAACCTCAGACATTAGGGCGCCACTCGCCATTAAGTGCACTTTAGGCCCGGCTAATTTTGCCCGTTGGTAACAGTAAATGCCTTTTAGTACTTTTTCTTCTATAGCGTCAATCTGTGGCGAAGCCGGCATAAGATAGTTTTCATTATATAAAGTGATGTAGTAAAAAATATTTTCGTTATTTTCATACATGCGATAAATACCATGGCGAATAATAATCGCCAGTTCGTAAGCAAAGGCTGGATCGTAGCTCAATAAGTTAGGAACTGTGCTTGCCACGAGTTGTGAGTGCCCGTCCTGGTGCTGTAGCCCTTCGCCATTGAGGGTTGTTCTACCCGCTGTGGCGCCGAGCAGAAATCCTTTACATAACATATCACCACAGGCCCAGATCATATCCCCTACACGCTGAAACCCGAAGATAGAGTAAAACACGTAAAAAGGAATAGTGGGAACACCGTGCACGGCATAGGCCGTTCCCGCCGACAAGAAGGACGCCATTGCACCGGTCTCACAAATGCCTTCTTGTAAAATTTGCCCATCGCGAGCCTCTTTGTAATGTAAAATTTGTCCTGCATCAACCGCCTGGTAACGCTGGCCGCAATAAGAATAAATACCCGCGCTGGCAAATAAGCCCTCCATGCCAAAGGTTCGCGCCTCATCGGGAACGATGGGAACAATGTATTTGCCAATGGCTTTATCTTTTAGAAGTAGCGACAGTATCCGCACAAATGACATGGTGGTGGACACCTTGCGTTGATTTGAGCCTTCGAGCACGGTGTTAAATAAAGCGAGTGATGGTGTATGTATCGCTGGATATTCTTCAGTACGGCTTGGTAAATAGCCGCCCAATTTTTCACGCTGTAAGTTGAGATAGCGTATTTCTTCACTTGCCGCATCGGGAATATAGAATTCTGCCCGTTTTACGGCTGCCTCATCCAATGGGATATTTAGACGCTTAGCGATGTTTAAGCGCTCCTGTTCACTTAATTGTTTTTTTTGGTGGGCGGTATTCTGGCCTTCAGCAGCGCTACCCATGCCATAACCTTTAATGGTTTTGACTAAAATCACCGTTGGCTTTCCCTGAGCCTGGCTCGCCTGCGCAAAGGCCGCATACAATTTCTTATGGTCGTGGCCGCCGCGACGGATACATCGAATTTCTTCATCGGTTAGGGTTTGCATAAGCTTTTCAAGTTCTGGATTATCTTTTATCCAATGCTGTCGCACTTGCTGACCACTGGCTACGCTATACCACTGGTAGTCGCCATCGACGGCTTGCTCCATGCGCTTTTGTAAAATACCATCGCGATCGCGGGCAAATAAGTTGTCCCATTCACCGCTCCAAATAACTTTAATCACGTTCCAACCAGCGCCTCTAAAACTGCGTTCGAGTTCTTGAATGATTTTGCCATTGCCCCGCACCGGGCCATCGAGGCGCTGTAAATTACAGTTGACAAGCAATACCAGGTTGTCCAGATTTTCTCTGGCCGCCATATTAATGGTGCCCAGTACTTCCGGTTCATCGGCTTCACCATCGCCAATAAAGGTCCAAATCTTGCCGCCGTTATCGGCCTTAAGACCGCGATTTTCGAGATACTTGGTAAACTTGGCCAGATAAATGGAGCTGGGTGTGGATAGCCCCATTGACGCAGTCGGCATTTGCCAAAAGTCCGGCATACGACGGGGGTGTGGATAGGAACACAGGCCACCCCCCGGACTCAATTCCCGCCGGAAGTTTTGCATCTGTTGCAGGGTCAATCGGCCTTCAAGTAAAGCCCTTGCATAAATCCCCGGTGCAGCGTGTGCCTGTACATTAACCAGGTCCCCGCCATACTCTTGGCAACGGCCGCGGAAAAAATGATGAAAGCCAACTTCCAACATCGTCGCCGCTGAGGCATAGGTGGCAATATGCCCACCCACTGCCGAGCCATTATCGTAAGCTTGCAAAACCATGGCCATGGCATTCCAGCGGATAATATTTTCAATGCGAGTTTCCAGCGCAATATCGCCGGGGTAGGCGGGTTGCGCTTCTACCGGGATGGAATTGCAGTAGGGTGTGTTAAGTGTGGCTTCTTCCAGGCTAAGCCCAGAGCTTAGCAAGTAGTCTTGTAAGGAACGCAGCAAGTCCTTGGCACGAATATCCCCCTGCTGCTTGAGCACACAGTCGATAGAGTCAATCCACTCTTGCTTTTCGAGATCGGTAACGGTATTTATTTTGGTGTTCATAGCACGGCCTGTGAATATATGACTAGCGCTCAGCGCCAGCTGGCGGG
>JBCBZU010000102.1:0-6762 GCA_039815165.1 Pseudomonadota bacterium | reverse complement strand
TTAAAACTGGAAAAGCCAACTGGGCTATTCCCAACGAGGGGCGGGATTATGATGGGGGAGTAGTGTTTCTCTGAGGAAGGTTAAACCTGGAATTTGAGTAGTGTCTATGTCAAAATTTTTAGGACGAAATTTTTCAAGATTCAATTAGTGAAAACCGACAACCGCCCAATTCCCCTGTTTGGCAATAGATATAGCGCGCTCCACTGTAGACCCTTGTTTTTCTACACAATCAATAAATATAGTCAGCGCATTTGCCGCCATATCACGAGAATCGAAGGGGCCCACATCCACACCTTCACGGGTTGTAAAGTACCATTGGCTATCAATGGTGAAGAAACGATCACTGCGAAACCGGAACTTATCCTGCTCACCTTTGCGGACCTTAGTCATCTGGCTATGTTGTTCGTGGCTATGTTGCTCGTGACCGTGTTGCCCGTGATGGTTTTGCTGATTGACTGATATACGCATGATCAACTACCTCTTTTACCTATTTGTGCATCCAGGCTGCATAACCCTAGAACAATCTGTTGGCGGCTCAAGGTAAATGAATCGCCATTTAACATCAAAATATGACAGAAATTGATGACTTCACTTTATGGCTAACGCCTAATACTCTCAGGGCGGTCCTGTGGACCGTTTAAAAATAAGACTTACTTTAAAAGTAAAACATCTACGTTTCAGTATAAGGACTAGAATCATAAATTACTAAAAAAATCATAGTCTTAGCACAAAAAAGTCTAATTTTTATACTATTTATACCGCCTGTATTCACCGGCATATTCACCGGGATAGGCAAATTAGCGGCCGAGCAGACATGGTCAATTTGCGTGTAGCGCTAAATCACTATAGATTGACATAGTAACAGTGGTTTTTTGTGTCTAACGCCGTTTTCCGACACGAACATCCAAATCTCTCCGTTTTTCTTAAAGGCACCTCAATGCGTTTATTCTCCTGGAATGTTAATGGCATTCGCGCCATTGCTAAAAAAGACTTTTTTACTTCATTCGCTTCGATGAAGGCAGATGTTCTATGTTTACAGGAAACCAAGGCCCAGTGTGATCAAGTGGCTGAGGTATTGGCACAACTGGATGGCTATCAACTATTCTCTTGCTCTGCTGTTAAAAAGGGCTACTCTGGTACGGCCATCCTCACTCGTCTGGCGCCATTATCGGTTCACTATGGTATTGATAGTGACCAGCACGACCAAGAAGGTCGGGTCATTACTGCCGAGTTTGCAGACTTTTTTCTAGTCACTGTCTACACCCCCAATTCAGGCAGTAAACTGAAACGTTTGGCTTACCGACAAGAGTGGGATGCGGCCTTTCTCAATCGCCTTCAAACGCTGGAGGCCACCAAACCCGTTTTAGTCTGCGGCGACTTAAATGTTGCCCACCGCGATATTGACCTGGCGCGCCCCAAACCCAATTACAACAAAAATGCAGGCTATATGCAGGAGGAAATCGACGGTATGGATAATCTGGCCAGCGCAGGCTTTGCGGATACTTTCCGTCACCTCAATCCCGACCAGATAAAATACAGCTGGTGGAGCTATCGCGTCGGCGCCCGACAGAGAAACATTGGCTGGAGAATTGATTACTTTCTCGCATCTTCAAGCGCATTGAATAGGGTAAAGGCCGCTGATATTCACACTGACATTATGGGTTCTGATCATTGCCCAGTCTCAGTAGAATTGTCCTAGAAAAATCCAACTGAGTCTTCTGGCGCTATCGCTGTAAAACTCAGCGATCCATTTGTTCCAAGCGGCCGATCTCATAGTCAATTGCCTCATTAATTACTTTTAGTAGGGCATGCAAGCCGCTATAGACGCGTATTTCGTAAGGAGTAATGTCCACATCTTCATTGGCTTTAGCGGCATACTCCTGAATAAAGGTTAGCGCAGACTGAATATGACTCAAGGTATCGACGGGATGATCATCGATAAGTGCGTTGGTGGGTGGTTTGGCTTTGGTGGATAAGGTCGAATTGGGGTCCGCCATACTGATCTTCCTTTGTTATGGATCTTGTTGAATATCTAAACGGTTAATTTCATAATTAATTGCATCGCCGATGATTATGAGTAAGCGTCCGTAGAGATCCGTCGCGGGACAAGCTTTACCCTCTCTGCTATTTGCAGAGACACCATCTATCGCAAAGGTCTGAATTCTCGCAAGCATTGCCTGGATATTGGCCAGAGTATCGATAGGATTTTCATCAATCAGCGGATTTAGTAAATGTTTTATAGTCTCGTTAGTCATAACCCCATTCGCAGCATCAAAGAATTCAATCAAATGTATTAAGTAAGTTCTGATTAACCGGTATTACGCCAGGCGCAATCAGACTCCTGAAATTAACTAATGGTTAATAGCATACTATGGTTTTCGCCTGATGCAAACAAAGAGGAAAAAATAATAAAGATTGTGTTGCTTTTTGCGCCAAATTGGCTAACTAACAGCAATGTCCGCATTAATAAGCGACACATTTTTCGTAATCTATCGATTGCTGTAGATTTCCATAATATGCCAGAGAATGGGCATATCGCCAATTTCGACCATAGGTTTGGGCTTAATAGCTGTTTCTTCGCTCAAACCAGCCGAGCCCGCAGGCAAGAATAACCGCTTTTATTCAGTCCCCTTACGGATGACGGGCCTGAGTGAAACCTGGAATTCTCAGTTGAAAAGTGAAAAATCATTTAAACTCAAAGAAAAACGGTTTTACCCTGGGTGTGAAGATCTATCGCTGTGAGAGCAGTCTAACGGGATTCTCCAGCATTATTTGCGAATATCCAAGCCCTGAGGCTCAATGCCTTTTTTGGTGCTTTTCCAGATTTTCTAAGCGCTTGGCTTCACTTTTTTTGAGTAAGATATAGCAAGCACCCAGTCCACCGTGGTGCTTTTGAGCAGAATGAAAGGCCAATACACTATCTATCTGTGGCAACCAGTGCGCAACATGGCTTTTGAGTACAGCGGGGCTCTTACGTCCTTCACCCTTACCATGGGTCATTAAAGCGCAACGAATATCGTGGTGAATACAGTCGTGTACAAACTGGTAAACTGCTTTGCGGGCCTGTTCCACAGTCATTTTGTGAAGGTCTAAACGAGCATCAACTCGATAGCGCCCCAGCCGTAACTGCTTGTACACGCCGTGCTGAACGCCAGGCCGGCGATAGTCCAGCAGCGCCAGTGGGTCAAGTTGGCACACTTCGCTTTCACTCAAAGGGTCGGGCGCAGTGGATTGTATATTTTCTGCTGCCTGTCGACGGGCATTGTAAACAGCACTATCGAGGGGTGGCTTTTTTAAGCTGACTCTCTTTTCTGCTTGCAGGGGTTTAACATCCCCCATAGCCGTTAAAAAATCATCGTCGTTATCGGACATACCGCTGTTAATCACTCATCACCAATCGTAAGAGCATAGCGTCTAAAAATGGTCTAATCAAGTGCATGCGCATTTATGCAAAGACTGGAACAGCAATAATACCGGCAGTCGAAATACCACTATGGCTCTAATACATAAAAAAGTGCGGTTAATGGAAAAAGACCTAGTCATAGGCAACAAAAAGCGGAGGAGACAGCCTAAACAGCCGCCCCCTCAACCGGCTTTACCAGGCGATTGTCTATCAACTCATCAACAACCGAAGGATCCGCCAAGGTCGAGGTATCGCCCAGGTTTGCTAATTCATTAGTGGCAATTTTACGTAAAATTCGCCGCATAATTTTGCCTGAACGGGTCTTGGGCAAACCGGGCGCCCACTGAATTAAATCAGGCTTGGCTATGGCCCCAATTTCTTTTACACAAAGGCCGATAAGCTCTTTTCATAAGTCATCACTGGGCTCGTCACCCTGCATAAGCGTGACATAGGCGTAAATACCCTGGCCTTTAATCTCATGGTTAAAACCCACCACTGCGGCTTCTGCTACTTTGGGGTGCAGCACCAGAGCGCTTTCAATTTCTGCCGTGCCCAAACGATGACCACTGACATTGAGCACATCGTCCATTCGCCCTGTAATCCAGTAGTAGCCGTCTTCATCGCGGCGAGCGCCATCCCCAGTAAAGTAATAACCAGGGTAAGTCGTAAAATAGGTATCGATCAAGCGCTGATGATCGCCAAAGACCGTGCGAATTTGGCTTGGCCAAGAGGATTTAATCACGAGGCTGCCTGCGCCTGCGCCTTCAATTTCTTTGCCATCAGCGTCCAGTAGCGCTGGCTGCACACCAAAAAAAGGCAGGGTGGCTGACCCAGGCTTAAGATCGGTTGCCCCGGGAAGCGGGGTTAGCATATGGGCGCCGGTTTCGGTTTGCCACCAGGTATCCATAATCGGGCAGCGGCTCTCGCCGACCACCTTGTTATACCATTCCCAGGCTTCTGGGTTAATGGGTTCGCCCACCGTACCTAAAATCCGTAAGGACTTGCGGGAAGTCTGTGTCACCCACTGCTCACCTGCACCCATTAATGCCCGCAGCGCCGTTGGCGCCGTATAAAAGCTGGCGACATTGTGCTTATCCAACACCTCCCAGCATCGAGAGGGGCTTGGATAGGTAGGCACACCCTCAAACATTAAGGTAATGGCGCCGTTAGCCAGAGGGCCGTATACGATATAAGAATGGCCAGTTACCCAGCCCACATCCGCGGTACACCAATAAACCTCGCCTTCTTTATAGTCAAACACATATTTATGGGTCATTGCTGTCTGTAACAGATACCCCGCCGTAGTGTGCATTACCCCTTTGGGTTTGCCGGTTGAACCTGAGGTATACAAAATAAAAAGTGGGTCTTCCGAGGCCATGGGTTCAGCCTCACACTGGTCGGACACCATGGCAGTCGCATCGTGGTACCAGATATCAACACGGTCATTCCAGGCTACGCTGCCCCCCGTACGCTTAACCACTAAACAAGTGTGCACATTGGGGCATTGAGCAATCGCTTGATCAGTATTGGCTTTTAAAGGAATCCGCTTGCCGCCACGAATGCCCTCGTCAGCAGTTATCACTAGCTGACAATCGGAATCGAGAATGCGGTCCCTTAACGCGTCGGGTGAAAAGCCACCAAAAACCACGGAATGCACTGCACCGATGCGCGCGCAGGCAAGCATGGCATAGGCTGCTTCGGGAATCATCGGCATGTAAATACACACGCGATCACCCTTGTTGACGCCTCGCTGTTTTAAAACATTGGCCAAGCGACAAACTGCACTGTGCAGTTCATTGTAAGTAATGTGTGTAGAGTCAGCGGGGTCATCACCCTCCCATATAATGGCTGTCTGCTCACCACGGGCCGCCAAATGGCGATCAATACAGTTTTCAGCAACATTTATCTGCCCGCCATCGAACCACTTGGCAATGCCTTTATGAAAATCGACTTCACTGACTGTATGCCAGGGCTTGCGCCAGCTTAAAAACTGATTCGCTTGCGCTGTCCAAAAGCCTTCAGGGTCGTTAATTGATTGCTGGTATAAAGATTGATAAGTGGCCTTGTCGATATAGGCCTGCTCAGTGATTGCGTCTGGCGCATGATAAATAGACATACTTCCCCCTGTTTGTATTATTAATGGGATTAGTTGTAAGCCTACTAAGAGGCAGAGGGAATCACAACAGATAAATACTATACTTTGGTGATAATTAAGGCTAAAGTCGTAAAATGTCGCCAAAAATTGTATAACTGGACCAGGCAACTTATACCAAAATGATCTTAGACTTTGACTCAAGGTTTATTTTTAGTCGAAGGTGCAGCTTATTCCACTAAAAATACAATTAAGGCATAGCCGCCAGAGATTATTGACTGTCTAAATCAAAAGGAAAATTCTGATTGTTTCTAGCTTGACCCACGTTGCTTAAGCCTAAGTCAAAACCAAAAGTGCCGCCAAGTGTTAAAATTTGTCGAGCGGTAATCTTACCCAATAGAGGCTGTACGGTCACATCTTCAACCTTCCATTCATCCTTGTGCTCTGTTTTAAAAACCGGACTTAACGAAACCCTGAATGAATCAGCGTAACGATCGCCATTCCACCCTCCACGAAAGGGCCGTGAATTGCCATTTTGATCCTGTTCGATAAGATCGTTGTTTAACCAGGTGAGTTGCAACTTAAGAATATTTCCAGTTTCGCCTACATAACTGTCAAAATAATTTTTTATACCATTGCCGATTGCGGAAGGAATTGCCTGTGCCGCCGCCGCAATAGAATTTAACGATTTGTATATTTTGCCTTTAAGCCAGTCGTAAACCGTTGTTTCTGAAGAGGCTGATTGAAGTTGCCCGCGCAGAGAGAGAATATGAGCGTTTGAACTCCTTTGAGAATTTCTAGCTTGATCTAAGGCATCGTCCAGACTTGAGCCACGGTCACTATCACTAGAAACCTCCAGCTCAATTAATTCGAAAGCATCTTCAGCGTCCGCCAAAGCGCCTTGAGCATCGGCCATAGTCTCCATTCTTAAAGTGAGTAATTCTTCAGCCGTTTTCTGTTCTCCCAACTGTGTCGCTGCACTTGCAGTAGCCACAAGACTACTGGGATCAACAGCGGCAGCCTGAGTAGTTGCAACGAGATGCTCCGCTGCTGCCGCTATTGCATTTTGATCTCCGGTACGGATGGACTCTTCCAAAGCAGCTTCTGCATTTTTTATATGTTCTCTCAACACATCTTCTTGATCAATGTAGGATTGAAGGGCGCTGTCCTCAAAAGTAGCAAAATAATTTTTAGCATATCTAAAGCTATCATTTAAAAAGATGCCTGCGCTAAATAATAATTGAGTCGTTGATATTACACTAAATAT
>JBCBZU010000430.1:0-2469 GCA_039815165.1 Pseudomonadota bacterium | reverse complement strand
GACCATGAAATCAGATCGTGTAGATACTGAGGTGAAATAGGGTCCAGTGCCTCGGTGGCGGTGGGCAGGCCCAATTCCGCGATATCGAGCAATAACTTACGGCCAATATGCAGACCTTCTTCGATCTCGAAGGAGCCGTTTAGATGGGGGTCGTTAATAAGGCCTTTCCATCCGACGGTTGTTCTTGGCTTCTCAAAATAGACGCGCATCACAATGGCAATAGAGTCTTTGACCGCTTCCGCGAGCCCTTTAAGTCGTTTGGCATAATCCATGGCGGCATCCACATCATGGATGGAGCAGGGGCCTATAACTACCATTAGGCGATGGTCTTTGCGGTCCAAAATATTGTTGACGGTGTCACGGCCAGCAACAATGGTGGTTTTTGCGGCTTCGCTAACGGGTAATGCCATCTTTAATTCAGCAGGTGAAATCAGCACATCCTGTGATGCCAGATTAAGATTTTCAATAGCAGGATTTGACATAGGGGTCGGATTACATGGATTTTTTGCAAAAAGGGCAGCTATTGTACTGTAAATTGGCCTCAGGTAAATATTGAATTCGTTAATTGAGGCCATAGTAGGTTAAGATGCCCCGTTTAAAAAATCAGATCAGTGGTGGAGTTAGCGTGAGTGAAGTGAGTCAATGGCTTCCCGTCGTGGTGAGTTTGGTGTTGGTGGGTATGCTGGCCGGAACCGTTGCCGGTTTACTGGGGGTCGGCGGTGGCATAGTCAATGTCCCGGTGCTGTACTTCCTGTTTCAGTTCTATGGGGTCAGTGCCGACAGTGCCATGGTGATTGCTACCGGCACCTCTCTCGCCATTATTATCCCTACCTCTATTTCCTCTATTCGCGCCCACCATTGTAAGGGCAATGTCGACTGGGCGCTTATCAAGCGCTGGCTGCCGTTTATGGCCGCGGGGGTGATAGTGGGCAGCTGGTTGCTTACCTTATTGGACGGTCGTTATTTCACGTTGCTATTTGCGGCCATCGCGCTATTTACAGCGTTTAATTTGCTCTTTCGCAGCACCAAGTCAGCCCTGGCTAAGTCCTTGCCAACAATGCCCGCCCAAGGTCTGTTAGGCACTGCGATTGGTTTTTTATCAGTCATGGTAGGGATTGGCGGTGGCACCTTAGGGGTTGCAATATTGACCGCCTATAACTATGCCATGCACAGGGCTGTGGGCACCTCTGCGGCTTTTGGTTTTATTATTTCATTACCGGGCGCACTGTTTTTATGCCTGGTCGCGCAGACACCGCTGGATGCGCCTTTGGCCACCTGGGGATATATTAACTTACTGGCACTTATCATTATTATGCCGCTGAGCGTTGCTTTTGCTCCGCTGGGGGTTCGCTTGGGCGCCAGGCTGGATGAGAACAAATTGAAAAAAGTGTTTGCCCTGGTTTTAGCTTTGACGGCGATACGGATGTTGCTGCAGGTGTTGCTGGCTTACTAACGGGGCACTTGAAAAGATACACTGTCATTTCAAGCACGCTGTGAATACGTCTTGGTACGCTCTACGTCGGCTCCTGCCGCCGAAGGTTTGAAATGACAGTGTATTCTTTTCTCTAAACTGGGTAGTAAACCTGGGCTTAAACATGAGCTGCAAGCAGTTGAATCCGTATGCGATTGATCTAATCTCATTAAGGTCGCGTAAGCAGGCCTATGTCTTATCTTGATTCTTATCGAAATGATCAATCACTCGCCATTGCCATAGTGGGCAGCAGCGGCGGTATTGGTCGGGCGATGTGTGATTTATTGCTGGCCGACGATCTGCCGATACAGTTGTATTTATGTGCCCGCAGTCAGCAACAGCAGCCAGAGACCAATAGCGTTCAGCATCTCCATGTGGATTACAGCCACCCTGACTCCATTCAGCAAGCGGCAGAGCAAATTAAAAACAGTGGCGTTAATCTTGATGTGCTGATTGTGACTACAGGGATTTTACACAATGACCGTGGTTTGTTTCCTGAGAAAAGTGTATCTCAATTAAGCGCCGACCACTTTATACAAACCATGCAAGTGAATGCACTGGGGCCAGCACTGGTGGCGCAGCAGTTTTTGCCACTGTTGAATAAGCAAAAACGCTGCTTTTTTGGCGCCATTTCTGCCAGAGTAGGCAGCATTAGCGATAATCGCCTAGGCGGCTGGTATAGTTACCGCGCCAGTAAAGCGGCGCTAAATATGTTGCTTAAAACCTTGGCCATTGAATATCAGCGCAAGCTGCCCAAAACCATTATTGCCGGTCTGCACCCCGGCACGGTTGCCACCCAGTTATCCTCACCCTTTCAAAAGAATGTGCCTCAGAAAAAACTGTTTGATGCAGACTATTCCGCCGATTGTTTGTTAAAGGTTATAGACCAGTTGAGTTCGGATCATTCAGGGCAGTGTTTTGCCTGGGATGGTAGCCCAGTACCGCCTTAAGGCTAGAAAGCTCAGTTGGATTGCGCTTAGAGCGAGTCTTATTAACGG
>JBCBZU010000395.1:0-2765 GCA_039815165.1 Pseudomonadota bacterium | reverse complement strand
CGACACCATTATCAAAACGGGAAACTCTCTTCTTTTCAATAAGAAGTGTCAGATCAGGTCTGAACTAATTCATATTAGCTATAGGTCTTTGTTTGATAGGCAGGTGGCTAATGCGTGTGTATGGTTTGGACCCGCCGTATACATGGAATAAGCGGCCCCGACAACTATTAACAAGGCTGTCGCGGTCATGGTTTCGCGACTGCCAAAACGCGCCACTACCGTTAATAGCGGGTCCAGCAAAAATCGACCACAAAGCAATAGCGCAAGCACCGCAAGTACACCGTACCACCAAGGTTGCGCTGCTGTGCTGGGGGCATCGGCCAGCGCTTGGACGATTAATAAAACGGGAATAACCGCAAGGTCTTGCATCAACAAAATAGCAAAGCCCCGCCGCCCATTGGGCGATGCCAGTATGCCCTTCTCTGCCATTAGCTGTACCGCAAAGGCCGTGGAGGAAAGCGCAAGCGCCAATCCAATGACAATAGCCACAGACAGTGAACTTTGAAAAAAACAAAAACCGCCAATGATGACGGTGCTGATAAGCACTTGGCCGCCGCCCAGAAAACCGATTTGGCTGCGCATTCGCCATAGTTTATCGGGATTTAATTCCAAACCAATAATAAACAGCAGCAATACAACGCCGATTTCAGCAAAGTGCAATACGCTTTCAGGGTCGTCGACCAGGTGTAAAACTTGTGGGCCAATAAAAACACCGGCAAACAGATAGCCGAGTATGGCACCAAGACGAAACCGTCGAAACAGAGGAACAGCGATAACCGCTGCCAAGAGAAAGAAAATCAAGCTTTCCAGCGGATTAGAGTCATGCATAAGTGATCACATTATTTTAGTTAGTCGATATTGCATTGAGGAATTTCGGGAAGATAGTCTTTGTAATAAATGCTTAGGGTGTGTTAACTATGAGCGGTGACTGTTCACTGTAGACGATGGTCATTTACCGACGGGCACTGATTGGCAAAGGCGCCTTTATTTACCCACCCAACTCTTCATCGCCGGCAGAGAAAATAACACACCGTTATAGCTGAGTACGACACTTTCTTCTGCAATTTTCTCGATAAATATTCCGTTATCTAACTGATCACCCACACGGCGACGAGCGCCATTGAGAATGATAAAGCCACTTCGATTATCGGTAGCATATATATGAGCGCCGTACTCAAGTGCGGGTATATTACGCTTGGTCAAACTGTCTAATTCATAAATAATTGGAATACCGGCCTCATCACTTTTTTTTACTGGCCGTTCGTCGGCCTTGGTTTCAAGGCCCGCTGGATTTGCACTCTCAGGTGTCGCGGACGCACTTAAGGCTTGAGCGTCATCTTGGTTTACCTGGTTTTGAATGTCGGCGGTACTGCGGGTATCAGTAGAGGGGGCTGATTTATTATCACTGAGTTTTTGGTATAGACTGTTGACATCTGGCTGCTTTTTGGCTGCTAATGCTTGTTCATAAAGTAGTACGGCTTGCTCTCTTGCTTGCAGGCTTGCAACAGGTTTTGCTGGTGTTTGCTTTTTATTTACAGTCGATGATGCTTGCGATAATACTGCCTGAGAGCTTGGGGGCGATGGTAGTGCATCATCAGTCTGGCCTTTAAAAAGCCAGTGGTACATGCTTAAACCCAACAGCAATAGGGCCAACAATAGAATAATAATCCATTGATTACTGATAAGCTCTTCTCTATCGTTTTCTAAAAATGCCGGCGAATCAATCACCGCTGCTGCTGGATTATTGATTGAGCGCCGTTCTTTTTCAGACTTTTTTAGTGATTCGAGTATATAAGACATACTATTTTAATTGATTGTTGACTCTATGGCTGTGGTGTTAGCAACGGATTTATCCAGGCCAAATTCTCCCAAGGTTACTGCGCGTTTCAGCTCTTCATTAATTTTTAGCAAGGTTCTTACTCCAGCGATGCCATCTTCCACTAGCTGTTTTTCCCGCTGGAATAGCATTACCCGCTGCTTCAACAGGCTGGTAAATTTTTTACCTGCCAGCGGCTCATCGCGATTATCAATGATGGCAAATGCATTTGCCAGCCAATCCACTAACTCTGCGTTTGAATCAAAATAGATATATTCTTTAAAGCCTTCAGGCGGTTGCCATAGGTATGCAAATTCACCTGTCCATATGGGCGCCAGGGCATTCAGGGCAATTGCTTTGGACTGTTTGTCGTTAAGAATTGTCAGGTGGGTGTTACTTATACCAATGACAGGTAAAAAATACCTTTCGTTATTGTCTGTTTCCATGGTCAGTACCGCTGGTCTGTTATAACTCCTCAACAATTGCCAGTCATCAACCTTTGTTTTGCGGCATTGCCAACCAACAGACTCTAACAGTTGACAGTTTTCTTTTACTAAGGACGTGTCTTTACGCACAGCGGGTATCAGGCGATCCATCGCTTGTTCTAGGGATGAGTATTGTTGCCACTGCAACGGTGCGGGTTCGACTGTGTTTTGCGGGTGGTTATTACTAGTATCCTGCTCTAGTGGTGAGTCCACTTGCACTGGAGTGCTTTTATCGGCAGCCACGGGGCTAGTTATATTTTCATCGCTTTTGACTTCGGTGATACTTTCTTCTGTTTGATCTTTTGCCTTAAGTGTAAGTTGCAGCAGTGACTCTATTGGCGCAGGCGCCTGCCAATACGCTAGGGGATATGACTCTAGGTAAAGTGGGATGAATCGGACGTGGTGATGTGTGTCTACCGCGATTTTTATCAGTTCCAGCTCTAAGGGTGTGGGAAAAGCCATCT
>JBCBZU010000227.1:0-4485 GCA_039815165.1 Pseudomonadota bacterium | reverse complement strand
TGTTGATCTCGTTGCGATTGTGCCCACTTATTTAAGCCTGTTTATACCCGATATCAGCTACCTGTTGATTATTCGTCTGCTGCGCGTGCTGCGGATTTTTCGGGTGTTGAAATTGGTTCGCTATCTATCGGAAGCCAATATACTGGCGCGAGCGATACTGATGTCGCGGCGTAAGATTTTTGTGTTCTTTTCGGTGGTGTTGATTTTGGCAACCATTTTTGGCTCCTTAATGTTTATTGTTGAAGGCCCTGCCAACGGCTTTACCAGCATCCCTAAAAGTATTTATTGGACTATCGTCACCATTACCACCGTGGGCTACGGTGATATAACCCCTCACACCGTTATCGGACAAGTCATTGCTGCAATGGTGATGTTGACAGGGTATTCGATTATTGCGGTGCCGACCGGTATTTTTACCGCCGAAATTGCCCAGGAAATACAGCGCCAGCGGGATCTAAAACACTGTGAGCACTGCGATCGCAGCGGTCATGAGCAAGACGCCAGCTACTGTAGGTTTTGCGGGGCTAAATTACCCGAATAACAAATTTCATTGAGTGCAGCACTCACAAGTAGATTGTTTGCTGCGATGTTGGCGACATATGCCCTTTGATGTAAGGGGCGATGGCGGTAAAGCTGGCAGACTGTAATATTTAGTTCTAGGCGGCGCGCGGCAAGGTTTTGCGCTTCTTTTTGGCCTTTTTCTTGGCCTTTTTCTGTTTTTCACCAGCTTGTTGGGGGCCTTGTTCCAGCCAGTTAATCAATTCAATGGAACCATCGCACTGTTCCGCAAGAGCGGTGCATGACTCCACCCAGTCACCGGTATTGTAGTAGTACAGACCGTCAATGGTTTTGGCGGCCGCATGATGAATATGACCGCAAATAACGCCGTCATAGTGCTGTTTTTTACAGGCGTAGATAACGGCCTGCTCATAATCGTTAATGTAGGTTTTGGCTCGGCGAATATTGCGTTTAAGAAAGCCTGCCAGCGACCAATAACCCCGGTTGGTTTTAGCTCTCCAGCGGTTGTAAAGTCGATTGAGCAGCATCAGTGTACTGTAGCCAAGATCACCAATATGTCGCAGTAGGGCAGAGCAGCGGGTGACACCGTCAAACTGATCGCCGTGGATAACCAGCAAGCGCCGCTTGTCGGCAGTAATATGTTCATAGCGATTGACAAGATGAATATTATCCAGACTGCTATTGGCATATTTACGCAGAAATTCGTCGTGATTACCCGTAATGTAATAAACCGGCGTACCCTGTTTGGCCATTTTGAGAATACGACGGATAACGCGGGTGTAGGATTTCTTCCAATAGATACCGGATTTCATCTTCCAGCCATCGATGATGTCACCGACTAAGTACAGGCGGTCACAGCGATGGTGTTTCAAAAATTCAGTCAGCAGGTCTGCTCGACAGTCTTTAGATCCCAAGTGTACGTCCGAAATCCAAATGCTTCGATATTGCTGGGGTTTTTTATCAAGGCAAGAAGCGTTACTATCAACTTGCCGGGATATGTCTGAATGGGAATATTTCTCTTCCATGGGCGCTTAGTATCTCAGCGAATTATGACAGAATCGTGAATCTTGTCTAAGATTTTCGATTTGGGTCCTTGCTTCACTTTTTTGCGATATCATGAAACCCCTATGAGCAATAGATCTTTAGAGTACTGCCAGCAGCAAATAGATGAGCTGCAGGGCCGTTTGGTCCATCAGGAGGATATGTTGCAATTTCTGAATGAGCGAGTCGCGCAGCAGGATAAACTCATTATGCAGCTCCAACAGCAACTGCAGCACCACCATAAAAAGGTTGATGATCTGGCTTTTAGCATAGAGTCAAACAGCGATCAAAAACCCCCCCATTATTGACAGCGCTTACCGGCTGGTGGTCGAGGCTAATGTAATCATTCAACTCTGCGGTCTAAGTGGTTGAAATACCTGCCAATCCTTTTGATATTTTGAACGCCTCGCCTACACTTTAACTGTGAATAGGTCCTTAAACATGAGTTTTTTTAGCGAGTGTCCGTTTTTAAGCGCGTTTTTAAGCGACCATCGCTTAGCGTTAAAGACTCCTGCCGAAAAGGTTTCGCCTGTGATTTGTTGGCGCTAAGCCTTAATGGTTTTTTATGGTGATGCCCTTAAGAAAACCCAATGTTTAAAGACAGCCATAAGCCTTACCGCAGCACATCCCTCAATCAGCAGTGAGACAGATTTAAAAAAGGTGTATAGAGTCCATGCGTGAAATCACGCCCGATCCAAGCTCCAATAAGCTAATGCTACCCGAGCAGCTGCTGCAATACTCGGATGGGCAGTTTATGCAGTTGCTGTTTAATTCCCTAAGCTCCGCCGCCTTATACCTTGACCAGTGGGGGCGTATTTGCTCGGCCAACGACAAGGCAAAAGCGCTTTTCCGTGAGCAGGATTTGCTGGAAAAAACCGTGCTCGAGTTTTTATTAGGTTGGGAAGACCCCGCCAACTGCCACCAAGAAGTATTAATGGTGGGACGCACCGGCAAATCGATACTGGGTTCGATTGAACATGCGCATATTCATCATCAGGAGCATTGGTTTCAAACCGATAAAGTCGCGGTCAGGGATGATGAGCATAGTATTAAAGGGGTATTGATGATACTCGACGATATTACCCCGCTAAAGCAACAACAGCAGGCCCTCAAGAAAAGTGAGGCCCGCTATCGAGCATTTATGGAAAACAGTCAGGATGGCATCTGGCGCTTTGATCTCGATCCTCCAATTCCTACGGCTTGGCCTGATAATGCCATTGTTGAGGCAATTCTAAAGCGGGCAACACTGGGGGATTGCAATCATGTTTTTGCCAAGGTCTACGGCAAAACATCTGCAGAAGAGCTTATCGGCTTAAGCTTAAAAGACACAGGCTCCCGCACCTACGCCATGGACACCAGAGCGTTTGTCAGCCATCGATTTCGCCTAAGTGCCCAGGAAATTGTCTGGAAGACCCAGTCTGGCAACAGTATTTGCTTACAGACTTCGGCCAATGGCACCATTGAAAACGATCATCTGATAGAAATATGGGGTGTGACCAGGGACAACACTGAGCGTCGTCGCTACATTGATCAACTGGAATACCAGGCGACTCACGATATTCTGACCGGCCTGGCCAATCGCGTTAGATTGAAAAGTGTTGCCAATGCAACCCTTAACTCAAGAGCAAAGCAGCGCAAATCGGCATTAATCATTATTGATTTAGACAGCTTTAAAGAAATCAATGACACGCTCGGACACCATGTGGGCGATCATATTCTCAAACAAATTGGCCCGCGCTTAGAGCGTGAAGTCATGTCATTTCATGGCACGGTAGCCCGCCTGGGCGGCGATGAATTCGCAGTATTACTACCCGATATCGACAGCGACAAACAGGCAACGCAGTTTGCTGAACAGATTATGGGTGCAATTCGCCAGGATTTTTATATTGATAATATGGCAATCGAGTTGCGTGCCAGTATAGGCATTGCCCTTTGTCCGGATCAGGCGCAAGATTTTTCCACCCTGATGCGCTACGCCGATGTGGCAATGTATACCGCAAAGCAGCAAATGTCGGGTATCGAAGTCTATGCGCCGGAATCCAACCAGCATTCCACCAAACGTTTGTCACTGATGAGTGACCTCGGTAAAGCGATTCGGGAAAGCCAGCTAAGCCTTTACTATCAACCTAAAATTACTCTCGATACTAAAGCGGTTGTCGGTGTAGAAGCCCTGGCACGCTGGATTCATCCGACCATGGGCTTTATCTCTCCGGTAGAATTTATTCCCATTGCTGAAATGACCGATATGATTAATGAAATGACAGAATGGGTGTTGGACGAAAGTCTACGACAATTATGCCACTGGCGGGAAAGAGGCTTTAATATTAAAGTGGCTGTAAATATTTCGGCGCGCAACTTGTTAAATGATAATATTCTACAAAAAATACAGAGTTTACTAGACCGCTACCAACTTCCTCCTCAATGCTTAGAGTTAGAAATTACGGAAAGTACAATTATGAACAATGCGGATCGTTCCTTAAAAATTTTACAACAAATGAGTAATCTCGGTATCGATTTATCCATTGATGACTTTGGTACCGGTTACTCTTCGCTGGCGTATCTAAAACGTTTGCCGGTTAAATGGCTAAAAATTGATTACGTTTTTATTATCAATATGCTGGAAGATGAACAAGATCAGATCATTGTCAATTCCACCATAAATATGGCCCATAACCTTGGCTTGCTGGTGGTTGCAGAAGGTGTGGAAAATCAGGATGTATTGGATCGCTTATGTTCTATGCAGTGTGAACAAGCCCAGGGCTACCACATAGCCCGCCCCATGCCGGCGGAAGAATTTGAAAGTTGGTATCGAGCTTATCAACAGCAGGCAAACTATTAACCCGGCAATTTTACTAACGGGGCACTTGAAAAGAATACACTGTCATTTCAAACACGCTGTCAATACATACCTCCTGGTAGGCTTAC
>JBCBZU010000147.1:0-5936 GCA_039815165.1 Pseudomonadota bacterium | reverse complement strand
CGACAGCCCCAAGACTTGTGATAGCGCATAAATCACGCCAGAAACCGCCACATTGGTTAAATCCAATAGCATTTCTTGTTCAGTTGCGGCGAATGTAATAAGGTTTGCTTCATTTTCTTCCAATAAGGCATTGAGTAACTTTAAGCTTTCAGGTTCACTAAAATACAGTAAAGCTTCGCCATCAATGTCACCTGAAAATTCTTGGCGAACAAAAATGGAGATGCCCTCGTGCTGTTGATAATCGGATTTTTTAAGCAGTTCAGATTTTGGTATCATATTAACTTCGGGAACATGCAACTGTATTTTACTTTCAGAAATATCGGCTAGCTCATCAATTACATGCCCTAAACCTAAATTGAGGGACTCGGCAAGAGCATCCAGCGATAGCGCTTCTGCTTGACTATCCATGATCACCTCTCATCAGTGATTAAAAAAATTTTGCAGACGCTCAACAAAATCGTCGACATCCGCTGGACTCATGGCTTTGTTAATATAGTTAAGCCCAATTTCATCCGCTTTTGACTGAAGTTCTGATGATTTATTGCCAGTGATTAGTGTGATTTTATTCATATCAACACCTTTTTCAGCCAGTTGTTTTGCGGTTTCATAACCATTGGGCTCACCCATATTAACGTCCAGAAGAAACCAGTCAATATCGTCAGCTTCTGCCTGCTGATTTAATACTTCTTGTCCTGATGGCACCTCTATATAGTCTGCCTCGACGTATATTTGTGATACCGCTTCTTTCACCAGCATCCGAGCAAATAAACTGTCATCTGCGACAATAATTTTTTTTGTCATGGCTTTTCCCTTATGCTCATTCGGTATTTTCCAGGATTTGATAAAGGCCTTCCAATACGACTCCCAGCTCATTTTCGAGTTGTTTTGTACTTTCTCTGGACTCATCAAGTTGTTCATTGGCTTTGTAGGCGAGCGCCATTAAAGTAGCTTCTTGGTCTTCGTCAAGGCCCAGTCTAAACAATTTGCTCTCCAGTTCAGCGATCATATTCATCATAATTTCACGTACTTCTTCATCGTGCTTGATGACTTTTTTATTAAATTCCTGGAGCTTTTCTTCGGTCACTACGATGACTTTTCCCAATACTGAACTACGTTGGGTTGCCAATTCCTTTTGGGCTTGCAGTGCCATTAAGCGGCCATCACAAATACTAATTAAAACGGCCAGGTGGTCTTTAATGCGGCCATAACGGCTTTCATCATCGGTAGGCATGTTTTTGATTAAAAGCGCGATTTGGTCACTTTTTACAATGGTGCGAACGCCTATATTAATGATTCGCTCAGTACTATCTTTAGCTTTGTCGAGAACTTTAGCTTCAAGAGAATCCGGGTCACAACTGGCATAAGGTCTATCTGCCCCATTGACAAAGGCACAGGCATTTAAGTTAAATTCTTCTGCCGCCTGGCATACTCGATCACCCAACTCCTCAAGGCTGTTAACATCTTGGGACTGCTTTACAAAATCAATTAATTGACCGATTTCACTACTATAGGTCATCGCCTCAAGAGCCACATTCATAGAATTTTTTGCCTCTTGCTGCACTTTAACGATCTCCAGGTGGGACTCCAGATGATGGCGAACGCGATCCAGTAATTTTTCTCCGTCAATCGGTTTAACAATATAGTCATCTGCGCCCACTTCATAACCGTGCAAACGCTCTTCTGGCTTGAACATGGCAGAGACAAAGATAATAGGTGTATTGGCGGTATCGTGTTGTTTACGGAGATGGGTACACACTTCGTAGCCATTCATGCCCAGCATATTCACATCCAGCAGAATAATATCCGGAACTGATTTGCTGGCCTGTTCAACACAATCTTCTCCAGAGACTGCTTCAACAACCGTGTAGTGCTCTTCCAGGATCATTCTCTGCAACATACGATTATCTTCAGCATCATCGACAATCATTACAGTAATATCAGACATAGGCTTCTCTAATTAGGTAATAGTTACTAAGGTGAAAAAATAGTTCCGTAAAACTCAGTTGGATTGCTCGCAGAGCGAGTCTTTTTTTTCGCCTGTAGAAAGTTAAAAATGGTGTCATAGTGGGGCCCTGTAGCAGAATTTTTGCGTCTTGTAGACGCTTTCCAGTCGAGAAACAAGGCTCTTCTGGGAGCAATAGGCCTTCGCCTATAAAGTGAAAATGACAATATTTTTCATATTTTGATGTTGAATAATTTTTCACTTAAGTTGAGCCGCCAACTGATTTTTCTAGGATAGTAGTGGGTAATGTGTATCTGCTCATACTAGGGTGCAGGCAGTTAAGTCATTTTATTTACGCGCGTCTTTATACTAACTATAGTCGAGATTTAAGGATGTAGAAGGATTTTAATGACATAATCGTGTTTTAGCACGAAGCCCGCCCAAGGATTTTGGTTGCAATCAGGCAGGTGAAATACTGAGGTTTGACCTAGTGGCACAGCTTTAACCGCATTAATATCGTCACCCTTAATACCATCACCTTTGCCGACATGTTCAACTTTTTGCGCCAATTCTGTCCGCTCTATGCGCCCTAAATTAGTCACAGTCTCGTCTTATCTATTTTCGATAGTACTCAAAAGACGATCATACTGTGGGCGAACATTGACCCATAAGTGCTTAATTTCTTCTATTTTTTCCGACTTTCCTGCCTCTTCAATTTTTTTCGCTAGCTCCGCTAATTCAATACCCCCTAGATTACCCACTGAGCCTTTAAGCTTGTGGGCCAGCAATCCTGCCTCATTTGCATTTTCGGCATTAACCGCCTGTTCCAGTTCGGCGATAGTTTTAGGTGTATCTGTTTTAAATAAATCAATGAGCTTATTGGCAATGGTTTGATTATTCATAATGCGCTTCATAAAACCCTCTTGGTCCCAAACGGCAGTTGACTCATCGCTCATAGTAATTTCCTCTTTAGGTAAGGTAGAATTATCGGGTTTGTTCAGCCATTGGCTAAGACAGTGGCCGAGTTTTTCTGGATCGACCGGTTTTGATAAATAGTCATTCATACCGCTGTCCAAACAGCGCTCTTTATCACCTTTCATGGCATTAGCGGTCATTGCAATAATAGTGATATCGGAACGTAAGGTACTGCCTTGACGAATTTTCTGCGTGGCTTCAAAGCCATCCATCTCTGGCATTTGGCAATCCATCAACACGATTGAAAAATGATTATCTTTACTTAAAATATCGATCGCCTCTTTGCCATTATTGGCAATATCAATTCCATAACCCATTGCTTCCAGCAGGCCTCGTGCCACTTCCTGATTAATTAAATTATCTTCAACTAGCAGTATTCGCGGTTTATCTGCCGGTGGCTTGTCTATATTTGTTGTTTGCTCGATTGTTTCTGCCTGCGCATTTTTACTTTTACCACTGTCAACACTGTGGCGACAATGTCGGGTTGATAATGGCTTTGCCTGACTAAGCATGTCGCCGTCATCAACCAACACCTTAAGTACAGACAATAAGTCGTTGGTGGTCGCTGGTTTGGGAAAATATGCGGCAAAACCTGTATCGGCAAAGCGCTTGGCATCGCCTGGCTGACTCAAAGAGGTCGCCAACACTAATTTCATTGCATTGAGCCTGGGGATACAGCGGATTTTTTTGGCTAAGGTTTCGCCATCTGTATCCGGTAATTGCAGGTCTAAAATAGCGATATCAAATACTTGATCACTCGACGCTTCCAGGAGCTTCATTGCCCCATTAGCACTATCAACGGTTTTTACCTGTGCTCCCCATACGCCAAGCTGTTTTTCCATCACAAGAGAACTGGCGGCACTACCACCGACAAGCAGTATGGAGACATTCGCTATATCTACCTCAGGCAGTAAACGCTGACTTTGTGCACTGGTGTAAACAGTAACCTTAGCCGTGAAGTCGCTGCCCTTACCTATTTCGCTTGCGACCTGAATATCACCGCCCATTAACTGACAAAGTTGTTTAACAATGGCCAAACCCAGGCCGGTGCCACCGTATTTACGTGTCGTTGAGGCATCGACTTGCGAAAAGGACTTAAATAATCGGTCAATTTTATTATCCGGTATACCAATTCCGGTATCGTTGACGCCAATGGTTAAAGTCATTCGCTCATCAACAACGGGACCGAGAGAGACTTTAACGAATATATGACCGCGATCAGTAAATTTGATGGCATTACCAACCAGATTAGTCAATATTTGACGCAAGCGCCCGGCATCAGACTTGATAAAGGTTTCTGTCAATTGACTTGTATCCAGCACAAGCTCTAAGCTTTTTTCGTGTGCTTTGGGCGCCATTGACTGGATAAAATCCCCGAGCATAGTAGAGAGGTTGAAGTCAATAATTTCCAAATCCATTTTACCGGCTTCAATTTTTGAAAAATCCAGGATATCGTTAATAATGGTTAATAAGGATTTAGCGCTGGATTGAGCCAAGTTGGTATAGTGAGATTGTTTTTCGTTTAATGGCGTACTTGCCAGCAAGCCGAGCATGCCAATCACTCCATTCATTGGGGTGCGGATTTCATGGCTCATACTGGCGAGAAATTCGGATTTCAACTGAGCGGATTCTTCGGCTTTAGCTTTGGCCTCCAATAGTTGCTTGTCTAAATCCACTTTTGCGGTAACGTCCATTTGCACACCCAGGTAATGAGTCAGCGTGTGGCTCTCATCAAATATGGGCGTAAGCGATAGGTGGTTATAAAACTGGCTACCGTCTTTGCGGTAGTTGAGCAGTATCTCGGTAAGCATGTCCTGACGCTGAATCGCACTTCGCACCCGTTCAATACTGTCTGGATCAGTATTTTCACCTTGTAAAAAACGACAATTTTTATTGACAACATCTTCTTTTTGATACCCGGTCATTTCAACAAAAGCATCATTAACATAGATTAGCGGCATATCCTTTTCCAGCGCGTTTGCAATCACGATACCGTTACTGGCCGCTTCAATGGCCCGATTTTTAACGTAGAGATCTTTTTCAATCTCCCTGGTCTTGGTGATATCTGCGCCAATAAAAATAACGCCTTCTAACTCTCCTGATTCTGAATAGAATAAACTGCGAGACCAGCGGATCACTTGATCTTGTTTATCGTGCGTGTCTTGTGTTTTATAGAAGTGACTAAAATCGTCTAATTCAATGGCGGTATCAAGCGCATGCTGCCGATGTTCTAAAGGGATAATTTTATCAAAGCCGTTATCGGCGCAAACGCCTATTTTGCTGGCAAAGTTATCAAAGGCAATATTGGTCATCCTTGTATTACCTTTAATATCGAACACCACCAGATACTCGTTAAGCGAATTTAAAATACTCTGAAAGTTCTGCTTTAAATTACGGGTAACCAGTAGATCTTGCATCACCTCGGTAAACTGCCGATGGATCTCTACCATTTCTTCTGGATCATTGGCATCCAAAAGAATCACACTGTCTGAATCATTAGTAAGCTTACTGGTATAGCCTATAAATTTTTCAAGGGTTCTGGAGACCAACTTGGCAGATAGAAAGGTACCAAAGAGTGAAATGGCAATTGTCAACACAATTGCCATCAACATAAAGGGCAATAACAGATAGATCTTTTTGTAGGCATCTGATTTTTTTTGCGCCGATATTATCAATTTATTTTTTGCTACTGACTTTGTTTGAAAATACCACGATCTAAAAGATGATTGTTGAAAAACTGACAGTATAGGAAAAACGGATAAATTAGAGCTGTAAACAATGGTCCCACCATCTAAATAAAGTAAAGCACTGTCATCACGTTTAAATGCTATGGACACCTGTAGCTGATCGACAGGCACAAAAGCGATAACCGCGCCTTCTGCCATTTCGCCAAGGCTGATGGGTGCCGCAATAAATAAACCATTTTTCCCAAAATTGGAAAAAAGTTTGTTGTTTTCAAATACCACAGTCTTCCAGTCAAATTGTTCTAATAAAAATCGGGTGTTTTTATTAGAATTTT